>DUOL01000089.1 GCA_012838875.1 Bacteroidales bacterium
AAGTGAAGGAGTTATTTTGTCTATCTGTTCTAAATACTTCCAATACATTCCGCCCCACGCAATACCTTTTCCTTGCTGGGAAATAGTAACCGTTGCTTTATCTTTTGTTACTTCGCTGTCGTGCCATGCTTTCTTAATATACCCTGTACCTGCTTCGAAAGATAAGGAATCTCCATTATTTTCGACCGAGGATTTAGAAAAATTAAATTTTTCATCGCCAATATTTACTTCAATATTTGAACTCTCTATACGCAATGTCGGGGGGATTGAATCGGGATTGATAAGTAGAGCATAGCAGGCATCCGCAGTGCTTCGGGTCGTACCCCAACTTTGCGTTTGCTTTTGCTTTAAGAGCCATTGACGCATTTTGTCAACCGATGGCTCGTCTTTAAGAATAAGTAAAAAGGCTTCGATTAATAAACTTTGTCGCTCAACTTGTGCTTCGTACCAATAGTAGCCCCCACCCTCTTTTTTCCAATACATACCCATTTCTTCCGAATATTGAGCCCGACTCTTAATACGTTCCATAATCTCCTTTGCTAACGCAAATTCGTTATTCCGATAAAGCATTAAAGCAATCATCGCTTGCGTATAAATTGAGTTAGTCTCTTTCCAATACTGTTTTGCTTGATTAAAATAGTAGTTATAGGCTTCTTGTTCAGTTTTATTCACTTTATATTCGGAAATAAAATAACTTCGAGCATATAAATATTGATATTGAATATAAGAGATATTTTTTTTAGCTAAATCGGCATTTTCATCTTTCTGTAATAGTCGATAATCTGTAAATATTGCCTTGTCGGCATACATGATTGCCTTTTTCAACATTTTCTTATAAGAATCCAAGTCCTTTTTTGCATACTCAACATTCAGTTGTTTAAGATGTCCGAAACCTGCCAAAATATATTGCGTAATAAACCGATTTTCACTTCCTTGCGCAACCCAACTCCACGCTCCGTTGTAATGCTGATTATTCTCGAGCTTTTTAAGTACCTGCTGATTATCACTTTGAATATTTTGAATATCAAAAAGTTTACCGATTCTTTGTTTAGCGTTGCTTTCGTTTTGTGCCTCGACCACCCAAGGGGTCTCTGTCAACATGATATTTTTCAGCTCCTGATTTTTTTCAAGATTGGACATAAAAGCTGAGGGGGAAAGATTTTTCCAAGATTCAAAAACAGTTTTAATCTCCGGCGAGGAGTTAGCAATTTGAGCTGCAAGCGTATTCGCATACCAACGATTAAAGAGCTGTTCGTTAGACTCGTACGGATATTCCGTGAGATACGGTAATGACTGAATTACGTACCAAATCGGATTCGGAGTAAATTCAAAAGTAAGTGAGCCGTTTTCACTCTCTTTACTCGTCGTAATATATTTTTCAAGTTTATCAAAAGTGAATTTTTTAGTTTGTCCGCTATTGATATATAACGGCATTGACTCTATTACTTGGAGGCGATTTGATAAAATAGGAATCACGCCGCCCTCTCCATCGGAAAAGGTCAGTAAATCATCATTTTCGGAAAAGAAAGCGTTAGCATACATTGCATAGTTAATTGAAGTTACGTTTTGGGGAACAACCATTTTAAAAGAGACAACGGCACTTTTTCCCTTTTCCGTAACAAACGGCTGCGAGGCATTATTTTCTACTATATTTAATTGCAAACCCGAAATTGCATCAGTAATGTTTAACGACACAAAGCCTGTCAGTGTCTCATTTTGTAAATTGACAACCTTCGCTGTTAATTGAATCGTATCTCCTTCCCGTAAAAAACGAGGGAGATTAGGGATTAGCATAAAATCCTTCTGAGTTTGCACCAACTTCTCCAATTTACCGCACGCCAATAAGTCCGTATGAGCTAAACATTGGAACTTCCACGTCGTAAGAGCCTCCGGCATAACAAATGAAAAAATAACGTTCCCCTCTTTATCTGTTTTTAACTTAGGGAGAAAAAATGCAGTTTCATTAAAATTTTTTCTAATAGGAGATTCTTTTTCTTCATCTTTACCACTGCCCGACTCTAACTCCATATCGTATCCTGAAATAACATCCAGAGAGAGTGTTTCTTCACTAAAATCAACAGACTTATCCATCTCCTCTTGTCTGCCTGCATTGCCGCTTCCTGCAGACTCAAACCTTGCCGCTTTCAACATAAGATTTGCTCCTCTAAAATAGTAATCCCACGAATAGTAATGACGAGGTTGCACACTTCGCTTAGCGGAAGAGAGTGAGTAGTAATAACTTTCAAGATTTCGGTAGAAATAGCCAAAGGAAAAGGGTGTTACGGTTTTAGTAAAGGGGCGATGATTGATATTAAAATCAAATACATTTTTCTGAAAGACATCTAAGGAAGCGTCATACATTGAGCAAAGCAATTCGGCAGCAACATTTTCCCCATTTTTCCCTTTAATTTTTAACTGCCACTCCTCATGCATACCCGGCTCTAATTTATTTTTAAATTTCACAAGTTCAATAGCTAATTTTTTATCACTAAACGGAATTTGAACACTACTCTTTTCAACATATTCCCGCCCCTTATCAATTAATAATGCCGAGATTTTAAGAGTTCCGCTATGCTTTTCAGTTATCGGCATACTATACTTCACAACTCCCTGTTTTAGTGTAATCCATTCATTAATTAAAAGTGTGTCATTAGAAATGACTTGTAGCAGGACATTCGCTGATGATAAATATGAACCCAATAATAGAGTAAGTTCATCGCCCGCCTCAATCGTTGAATGAGAAGCATATAACCAGATAGGTTTATACACATTACACTTTTTACTTTGCTTTTTCTGAACAAAGAAATTGTGCGTGGCTTCTACTTTAGTATTATATTTATCCGTAGTGGTAAAAATAATTTTGTAGCTCCCCTCTTTTAACTCATTTATTTGCGGTATAATAAACTCATCTTTTTCTCCGGTCGTTATCTCAAAAGTGAGGACTTCTCCCTTTTCTTTCCACGTTGAAATACCATTTTCATTAAAAATATCCAAATAGGGAAATGCTTTTTCCAAAACAGACCTTTCAATAAATTGTGTATCAGGATATTGAATTCCTGCTCGAGCATGTCGGAAAGTAGAAGGTGTTGTAAGCTGCACAATTTTACATTGCACTTGCGAATTTTGTTTTTCATCATTCAAATTTACCGTTGAGAGTTCAAAAGACGCAGGTTCCGTATCAACTACCACCACCTCAGGAATAGTATGGCGAATAAAGAGAGCTTGAT
The DNA here is from genome assembly GCA_012838875.1 of Bacteroidales bacterium. GTDB lineage: Bacteria > Bacteroidota > Bacteroidia > Bacteroidales > WCHB1-69 > DUOL01. The sequence goes on from DUOL01000089.1 coordinate 3,228, forward strand.
GCGATAAAGGAATATTCTTTGTAATAGTATGCGTTTCACCATTAACATCGGTAACATCAATAATAACAGTAAAATGATAAATCGGAGTAAACCTATTGAGAGAAAGCTCATCTTTCGCCAAGAACTTAACGGTAAACTTCCCGTTTTCATCGGTTTGAAGAGTGCCTTGTGCTATTTCTTGTTCTTGCCCGACAATGGGAAAATAAGCTCGCCAATAAGGATATTTAGGTAATCGTTTAACCCTATATTTCACGGTAGCATTATCAATAGGATAACCGGCGTAGGCAGTGGCATTTCCTGACAATTCAACCCACTCATTCAATTTATAATCTTCCTTCGGTGCGTCAAGAGTAATCTCAAAAAGCGGTCTTTTATACTCCTCTACTCTGAAAAAACGAGTGGAACCAAGACAACTCAAACAAAATTGCCCGGTAAGTCCGTCCTTCGGCAGTATAAACGAACCTGAAAAAGAGCCATATTCATTAGTCGTTAGATTTAGCTCCTCTACATTCTGCCAATTGGCATCAAAAAGAGAGACAACAACAGGAATATTCTTTAACACCACATTATTCTTATAGTATGATTTCACAACAATACCTTTATAATAAACCGTTTGACCGGGACGATATATGGCTCTATCCGTGAAAATGTAGACTGTTGTTAAAGTATCCTCTTGTGAGTAAGAATATTCGTAACTTTCATCCTCAAATTTATCCCCTTTTATATCTAATTCTATTCCTATATACGGATAGTTCTCTTTTTTCGGTATTGAAATTTTGCCGTTTATATCGGTTTTTCTCCTTTTGACATCACGCTTTTTCTCTTTATAATTTCCATAAAAAGTGGTAACTTCTTGATTTTTATACGGCATACCGGTATTTCTATTTAAAAATATAAATTCAACATTTTCATCATTCACTGCTTTACAGGACGTAATATTTGTTACAGTAAGAGTGGCGAATGAAATTCCCAATAAACTATCTGCCTTAAAGCCCGAAGTGGAAGCTACAAGTACGTACTCACCCGGCGACAAAGCAGGCACTATCGCATCAAACGAGCGAAGCTGATAATCGGGGGTTGGAGTTACTTCGATACTCCACTCATGTAAATATTTTTTCTCTAATATTTTTTTGTAGACTGATGAAGAGTAATAACTTGCTTCCTCTTTCTCTTTTTGAGTTATGGGTACAATTCTAAAAAATATTTTGTCACAATTTTTATACTGACAAGTTATCAAACTCTGTTGATTAGGAAGAAGTAAATTTTCATAGCTAAATGAAATTGATTCACGTTTGATATTGTTGATTTTTATGGTAGCATTTTGCGCTGATAATGAGTTGGCGTTTGCTGAAATAGTTTTATTAAACCAATATATTGCTTTTACAAAATCGAAACGAAATTCATCGGTTTTGCCTCGAACATAACTATTTGCTCTATTTTCATAAAAACAACCTATTTGATATGAAATGTCTTCCACCCCTTTTTCGTGTCGCATCTCTTTTTCAAAATTTTTCAAAAAGGAGAGGAACATCGCATCTTTATTTTGCAATTTACTCTGACCGTAAATATAATTAAGTCGATATAACGATACTTCTACAAGTGCCTGACTATAGTTTGATTTTAGATGAAATTTCGTAAGTTCTTGTAGTATTTTCAAAGAGATATATTGGAAAGAATGAGAATCGGGAGAAGTTATTTCTAAGCTCGCAAATTTCTGATTATCAGAAAAATAAAGAGAATCGTTTACAATAAAAGGACGCATGGGAATTGGCAATCCATATATTTCAATTGAAAAAAAGTTTAAAGCCTTATAAGCGAGCAGGTCATATAAGGTAGGTCTATATTCTACGGAGAGATTTTCATCTTTCAGTAATTCCTTATAATTTTGCACGGGCGTTCGCTGTAAAAACGTGGCATTAGAAAGAGAGTTGCTATAGCACTTAGCTATTTCTCCCACTAAAGTAACAATATCATAGGTTTGAAAACCGCCACCGTCGTCAACACTCACTTGCGTTCGTTCCAAAATCCTATAACGATTATTATGATAATAAGAAGAATATAAATCCCCCAATATACTTTGCCAAAGAGCCCAATTAATAGCAGCAGTCTCATTATTACCGTCAGAGGCGAGCAGTTCGTTTTCCGCCCTCATAATTTGAGCATTAATAATAGTGAACGCCGAATCGTAAAAGTTATCATTGTTCTGCTCTAACTCTTTCAGTTGTTCTAATATATTTTTAATATCACCCGGTGTTTGTTGTGCAAAAAGAAGAACACTCATAAGGAGAATGGGAATTAAAAGAAATTTTTTCATAATTTAATTTTTAAAATATATTTACAAAAGTACAAAATAAGATTCAAAATAGCATTTTAATTACTATTTTTGCACAATCGAATATAAATTAAGTAACCTCGCAGATGAAAGGCAAAGTAATTATCATTTCGGCTCCTTCCGGAGCAGGCAAAACTTCTATTGTACGTCATTTACTAACCACTCAATTACCGTTAGCTTTCTCTGTTTCTGCAACAAGCAGACCGAAACGTGATTATGAAATAGACGGTAAGGATTACTATTTCATACCTATCAGCGAGTTTAAACAGCGAATTGAAAACGGCGATTTTTTAGAATGGGAAGAGGTTTACAAAGACCAGTTTTACGGCTCGTTAAAATGTGAAATAGAACGTATTTGGTCTATCGGGAAACATGTTTTATTTGATGTAGATGTTGTTGGCGCCTTAAATATAAAAAAGACCTATGGCGATGATGCCCTATCTATTTTCATCAAACCGCCTCATAAAGAAACACTTAAAGAGCGATTATACTGTCGAGGGACAGAAGATGAGCAATCCTTAGAGAAAAGAATTGCTAAAGCCGAATATGAACTCTCTTTTGAAAATCAATTTGATTGCATTATTGTCAACGACAGCTTAGCAACGGCGCAGGAAGAAGCCGCCGAAAAGATTTCACAATTTATAAATCAATCATAAAATCTTAACAATGAGCAAAATAGGACTCTTCTTCGGTTCTTTCAATCCGATTCATATCGGGCACCTCATCGTGGCAGAGTATATGGTTGAATTTACGGACTTAAAAGAGGTTTGGTTTGTCGTCTCTCCCAGCAAT
>DUOL01000010.1 GCA_012838875.1 Bacteroidales bacterium
CTACCGCTCAATTTAATCTTAATAACTCAGCCGGTAGTTTAATTCAATTATCCTCAAAATCAGAGGTGCTTTTTAATCAAAAAAAACTAAAATTAATAGAAGATAAAGAGAATCAGAAGATTTTCTACTCTATTAAGTCCGACGAAATCCTCCCCAAAAAACTTATTTTTGAATACACAAATGATATTAAGAATACATTTATCAATAAAGTTTATATCAATCCTATTGTTATTCGTGGGAAAGATATTAAAATCAATAAGCAAGAGGGAGTTGTCATTCCTTTTATCGGCGAAACATTCTCTTTAGACGAAACGCTTGATTGCATTATTACTGTAAATAATACAATCATTTCTAACTTTTCTCCCGATATTAATAGTGAAAGAAAAATTATTTTTCTTTCACCATCTAATTTAGCCAATATAAATAACGGAGAATACACACTTCACTTTGTGCGTAGACAAAGCTCCACACAAGTTTTTGCAATGGACAGAGGTGGTTATTGGGAAACTGAATATTTCTCTAAGAAAATATCTATTTCGATTAATTAGCAATGTAAATTATTTACACTCAATCCCTGTTTTTTTGTCTCCAACAACTACAACCGTATTTTTTTCGCTACAATTTTTTTCACCGCGTGCTAGTGGAACAGTATAAGTTTCTTCTTCAACGCCTTGTACCCAATGTTTACAAGTGCAAACTTTTTGACAAGAGCTAAAAATGAAAACAAAAAGAAAAACGATTCCAAGGATTGATAAAATTTGTCTTTTTTTCATAATTCTTTAAATTTAAAATTAATACTTAATTATTCAATTTAGATTGAAAATTCAAAATTCAAAAATACACTTTTTTTCAATAAGAATGTTCGCACTTCCGATTTTCGTATATTTTATTGCAAGACAAGTTTGCATTACTCTTTCACTTTTGACTTAATCTTATTCACAAGGATAAGCATATAGATAATGTTATCACGTGGTTTTTGATACTCTTGAACAAGAGGTTGTAATACCTCAATCATTTCTTTCTCAAAGACTTCCTCTTTTTCCTCACCGTATCTTTCTTGTATGAATTTATAAACGTCTTCTTTCTTAAACTCAAAGTAAGTAATATCATCACTGTCAACAACATTGCCTGTTTTAGCTAAGGTCTGTTTAATATGATGAATTTTTTCAAAAGGTTTCAGGTCGATAGGTGGCTCGTCAGTGATAAAGAAAGCAAATATCTTAAAACATTTATAGAATACGACATTCTTTTTCGTAAAGTAATCTTCGATAAAACTTCTATAACGTTTCATGTCAGAGAGGGGAAGTATCTCACCTGACACAAAAACATTCTTTTTACTTTTTACCATAAAATGCATATAAACATGATAAAGCCAATAATAGAATCGAGTCTTTGGCAGTCGCTTAACAACAGGGATAAGGTCTTTATCAACCTTCACACAATCTCGGTCTACTTTCCGATTATAAAGTAAAAATATGTAATGGTCATTAACTTTTACAATGTTATGTAAGTAGCGGAAACTTAAAATCAAAAATAGTGTAAGCATATTTAAAAGTATTTAGATGTAAGTAGTGTATTAGTTAAGATTTAATTCTACAAGGATAGCGACCTTAACTTGGTTAAACTTCTTTCTCCGCTTTTTATTTTCTCTACGCTTTTTTTTTAATAAATAAAAATCAATCAGTTTCCTTTTAAAAAACAGAAGTCTCTTCATAAAATCAAATTTTAAATATGGAAAAAAATCCTCCCCTTCTGGGTTTCTATCTGTCTTAATAATAGGTGGTAATTTATAAAGACAGCGGTTTTGCTTTTCTATTTTTCTCTTCATTCTTCACATATCCTTTTTAATGTAAGTCATCAACCTTCCTCTCCAAAAAATAGAATTACAAAAATAAAAAAAATTTACATATAAATATACGCTTTTCTTATCGCTAAAAATGAAATTTTAATCATTATTTTTCTCAGGAATGTGTTGCCGCCGAACAGGGTTCGATGAAGGAGATACGCTTGAATTAAAAAAAAGGAATTATAAGTTAGTTAAGCTCAATATTGTTTTTAATTAATATTTTTTTGTTTCGCAAGATAGTGCGGCAACTTTTCAGTATTAAAATTGTTTATAATCTATAAACCACACCTTCACACTAAATATAAACCCTAATTTAACGATGCCCGAAAAACAATTAATAGAAAGGATTCTTTCAGGTGATAAGGAGGCTTTTCGACTATTGATGGAAAAATACCAACAGCAAGTGTTTCACGTGGCTATCGGTTTTGTTCATTCACGAGAAGATGCGGAAGATATTACACAAGAAGTTTTTATACGGGTGTATCGTGCCTTGCGTTCATTTAAAGAAAAATCGCTGTTCTCTACGTGGCTATACCGCATTACGCTAAATACCGCTATGAACTATGTCAATAAAAACAGAAGGCGTAATTTACTTACTGACGCAAGCAATAGTCTGATGAGCTTGTTTAATAAAAGCAATGAGGAGAGAGATGCCCAACAAAAACTTGAAACAACGGAGATAGAAAAAAATATACAAAAAGCTATTGACGAATTACCGGAAAAACAACGTAAAGCCTTCATATTAAGCAAGTATGAGGATTTACCTCAACGCGAAATTGCTGAAATCATGCAAACTTCCGAAGGAGCAGTGGAACAACTTTTGGTGCGTGCGAAAAAAAGTTTGCAAAAAAAATTGGCACACATCGTAGGAAATTGAAAAATTTATTGTCTAACAATATAAAACAAAAGCGAAAAAAATATAAGCGCATGAAACTTGATAAACAGATAGAGGATTTTATTCGAAAAGAGAAAGAGGTGAAAGTCAACCCATATCTTGCCACACGCGTACTAGCGAAGTTGGAAGAAAAGAATGAACCCGTAGTTTTTGGAACAATCGCTCCGATATGGAAAAAAGTGGCAGTCGCCGCCAGCTTTGCTTTGGTAATTGCAATGGGTCTTGGATTGGGAAGTATGGTAAAAGGGGAGAAAAAATATATACCCATCAATATTAACGATGTACATCTTGAAAACCTTAACCTTTATACATTTACCGATTATGAAGAATAAAACAAAAATATTAGTTTGGACTATCGTCTTATTAGCGATACTAAACCTGACAACAATCATTTCTATCTTTCATCACAGATATAAAGACAAACAAGCTGCTGAAACCGTGATTATTACAGGAAAAGGACAAAATCCGCTGAACGGAAGATTCTTTATGCAAGAGGTGGGATTCGACAATGAACAAATGGAACAATTCAGGCAAATAAACCGACAATTTAAGCCGAAATCCAATCAAATAATTTGGCAAATGGATAGCATTAAAGAGTTGATTTTCGAGGAGTTAAATAAACAAAATGTTGATACAACAAAACTACAACAACTAAACATGAGATTCGGAGAATTACACGCAGAGCTGAAAGATGAAACCAATAAATTTTACTTAAAATTAAAAGAGATTGCCAAAAAAGAGCAAATTGAAAAAATAAAAAATGCTTTTGAACCTCTCTTCTATCAAAAAAACTGCAAAAATGGTCATAGGCATAGAGGAGGCAGGCAAGAGCAATGCTTTCAAGAGGAATTTTAAAATTAAAACAGAATAATCAATTATTAAAACCAAAAAAAGGAGAAACAAATTATGAAAACAACAATTTTTACCATTGCCTTGGCAATGATGACCATGGTAGCTTTCGGTCAAGAGAATCAATCCATAAAAGCTGCTGACAAAGCTCAACCTGAAACGAAAATTCAGACAGAGAAAAAAGCTCAGCCCGTAAAGAATGTTCAAACAGAAAAGAATGTTCAAAAACGAAAAGGTCCTAATTTCGTTGACAAAGATAACAACGGGAAATGCGACAACTTTGAAAAAGGAACTCGCAAGGGAGATGGTAAGGGACGAGACGGCAAAGGAAAATTTTTCGTGGACAAGAATAACGACGGTATTTGCGACAACTACCAAAATGGAAATCGTCAAGGAAAAGGAAAACAACTCGGCAAAAAAGCTCAAGGACAAAAACGAGGACCAAATTTCGTAGATAAAAACAATAACGGCATCTGCGACCATCGAGAAAATAAAAACAAAAAATAAAATGATAGAAAATTCGTTCTAATAGTTAATTATAAAAGTTACAAAATTTCAATATAGACAAAATTAAAATGAAAGTCCGAAAAAACATAGCAATTAGTGAAAACGGCTTTATCTTCAATCCATTGACCGGAGATAGTTTCAGTGTCAATGAAACGGGCGTTTTCATTCTTCAAAAGTTAAAAGAGGAGGAAAGTGAAGCGACTATTCTTCAAAATTTGATGGACGAATATGAGTTAGACGCCCACACAGCCGAGAAAGATTTGAACGATTTTTTATCCATGCTGCAAAACTATCAATTGACTACCAATGAATAAACGAAAAATTACCGTAGCAGCGACCGGACTAAACAATATTGACAGTCCGGGACCTGGAATTCCCGTTATTCGCGGACTAAAAGAGAGCGAAACTTTAGATATTCGCATTGTGGGTTTATCGTACGAAACGCTCGAACCCGGAATTTATATGCACGACTTAGTGGATAAAGTGTACCAATTACCTCTGCCGACCGCCGGTTCTGCGGTACTCAAAGAGAGATTAAGATATATCGCAAGTCAGGAGAAAATTGACGTGCTAATCCCCAATTTTGACGCAGAGCTGCACAATTTTATCAAAATTCAAGATGACCTTAAAAATGAGTTGAATATTGCTACTTTTCTGCCGTCACAAGCTATTTTTGATGAGCGTCAGAAGTCTGAATTAGGTAAGTTTGGCGAAAAATATGGCGTAAAAGTTCCTGAAAGTCACATGATTAATCAGGTAACGGAAATCAGAAAATTGGAAGAGAGCTTACATTATCCGATGGTCATTAAGGGACGCTATTACGATGCTTACATTGCTCTGACTTACGAGCAAGCAAGTAACTATTTTTACAAAATAATAGCAAAATGGGGATATCCCGTTATTGTTCAAGAGTTCGTAACCGGCACGGAAGTCAACGTAACGGCTATTGGCGATGGAAAAGGGACGTGCATAGGTGCTGTTGCAATGCGCAAACTGTACATCACGGACAAAGGTAAAGCATGGTCGGGTATTTCGTTGGAAGATGACGAACTATTGGATATTTCCAAAAGGGTGATAGAAAACAGCAAATGGCGCGGCGGTTGCGAATTGGAGTTTATCAAAACTAAAGATGATGAATATTACCTACTCGAAATGAACCCCCGTTTCCCCGCTTGGGTCTATCTTGCCAACGGTTGCGGACAAAATCACCCCGAAGCACTTGTCAAAATGGCACTCGGCGAAGAGGTTAAACCTTTCACAAACTATCAAAGCGGTAAAATGTTCATCCGCTACTCTTACGACCTAATCGTAGATATATCGGAATTTCAACAAATCTCCACAATGGGGGAAAGATAAAACTAAAAACTCAAAAATTTCAATATGAAACCAAATTACGAAAGTCCAATAATTAAAAAATTAAACGCCGGAATGATGAACAAATTCGGCAGTCGGACAGAATATATACCTGTAAAATATATTGACAATGTGGCGGTTGCCGATTTAATGGACCAATATGGCTCGCCTCTATTTGTTATCAGCGAAAAAACCATCCGACAAAATTATCAAAAAGCTGTGAAAGCTTTTAAAATGCGTTATCCAAAAGTGCAATTCGCATGGAGCTATAAAACGAACTACTTAGATGCGGTTTGTCAAGTTTTCCATCAGGAAGGCAGCTGGGCAGAAGTTGTTTCCGGTTTTGAGTACCAAAAAGCACTCCGCAACGGCGTTCCCGGTAATCTGATTATTTTCAACGGACCTGATAAATCCAAAGAAGATTTGATTTTGGCTATTAAAAACCGCTCGCTGATTCATATCGACCATTTTGATGAGCTATATATGCTGATTGATATTTTAGAAGATATGGAAGAGACTAAAGCTCGCGTTGCTATTCGTGTTAATATGGATACCGGCATATATCCGCAATGGGATAGGTTTGGCTTTAACTACGAAAACGGACAAGCGTGGAATGCGATTATGAGAATTATTGCACAAGAAAAACTGCAATTTGAAGGACTTCATTGCCATATCGGTACCTATATGCTTACGGCAAACGCTTATGCAGTAGCGGCTCAGAAAATGTGTGAGCTTGCTTTATCTTACTCCAACACAACCGGAGAAAATATAAAATATATAGATATGGGAGGTGGATTTTGCTCCGTGAATACGCTTAAAGGCTCTTACTTACAAGGAGCTGATATTATCCCCACCTTTGACGACTACGCCGAAGCAATTACAAGCACCATTCTGCAATCCGGTTTCCGCCCCGACACACTACCCCTCCTGATTTTGGAAACAGGACGTGCGCTCATTGACGAAGCCGGTTATCTGTTGGGAACGGTTTTGGCGACAAAACGCCTTGCAGACGGTCGTAGAGCTACAATAGTTGATACCGGTGTAAATATCATGTTCACCTCTTTTTGGTACAATCATCGCGTTTCGCCGGCTCAAGATTTCTCACAACATGCTGAGGATACCGTACTTTACGGTCCATTGTGTATGAATATTGACTCCCTGCGTGAAAGCATAACCTTGCCCATTCTGAAAAAAGGCGACCGCATCGTTATTCAAGACGTAGGAGCATACAATATGACCCAATGGATGCAATTTATCACGCTAAGACCTAATGTGGTAATGATTGACACAACAGGGAAAGTGCATCTTATCCGCAAACAAGAAACTATTGATTCCATTGTGAATTATGAAATTGTGCCGGAACACCTAAAATAATTTATATCATAACTCCCGTTCATACATATAATGCAAAATAAAAGCTCACTCAAGTCCATCGCTACGTTGCACCTGAAAGCAACCTACAATAGCTACGGACAGATTTTCTTTTCTTTGCAGACTTGGCTTGCAGTAACGATACTCATATTGAGCTTATTAGATTTGCGAATCGGATTAGGGGGATTGGTGGCTGTGATTATCACCAATTTACTATCGCATTTACTCGGCTTTTCGAAAGAGAAAATTGCTACCGGCATCTATGGTTTCAACGCCGTTTTCATGGGAATGAGCCTGATGCATAAGTTTTATTTTAACTCCTCATTTATACTCTTTTACCTTTTTGGTATTGTACTCTCATTTTTGCTGACCGTTTTGCTCGAAACGATACTTTCCAAAAAAAGCCTGCCCGTACTTACACTGCCTTTTGTAATTACAAGTTTTATTATTGACCTCTCTTTCAAGAGTTTTGCTAATATTGAACTAATTACTCAGTTTGACCGATTTACCATTCTGTTAGCCAAGCAAATGAGTGTTCCATGGTATGATTTGGTGCATTCACTAGATTACATTCAGCTTCCCAAACTCATTTCTCTCTATTTTAAAACGTTGGCGTCCCTCTTTTTCACGGATAGTATTTTGGTGGGAGTGGTGATTTGCGTCGCATTGCTTATCCATTCCCGCATAAAATCGACCGTGGCATTCCTCGGATTTTTCTGTGCTTTTGTAATCAGTAAAATCGTGGGATTTGATTTGCAACTGCTAACTGCCAATTTGGCGGGAACCAACTTTATTTTCTGGGGAATTGCAATGGGTAGTTTTTTCATTATCCCCAACATTCACAGCTATCTGCTTGTAGCAGGACTTACACCCGTACTTTTCCTTCTGTACGCCAGCTTTGAAAGGATTATTGCCGGAACCGGTTTATCGTCATACACCCTATCTTTCAGCATATTATCCATACTGCTAATCTATATATTTATCCACCGTACATTCAATAAATTCTTTGTCTTTCCTGCAATACAGTATTATAATCCTGAAAAAACGGTCTATAAAAGCACAAACTTCTTACAACGTTTTAAAAACGACTTGCCATTTAAAATGAAACTCCCATTTTTGGGTGAATGGACTGTCAGTCAAGGATATAATGGAGAAATTACCCATTTAGACGAATGGGGAAAGGCTCTTGATTTTGTAATTACCGATGAGAAGAATAAAACTTACGCATTCCCCGGAACAAAAAAAGAGGATTATTACTGTTATAATAAGCCTGTCTTAGCTCCGGCTGACGGCTACGTGTATCAAATCAGCAATATTACAAAAGATAATGAGATTAATGATGTAAATACCAATAAAAATTGGGGCAATACCATTATCCTCAACCACTTAAATGGACTTTACACACAAATCAGTCATTTAAAGCAAGATAGTTTTAAAGTGCAGGTGGGCGACTATGTAACTAAGGGAACGGTGCTTGCCTTATGCGGGAACTCGGGTCGCTCGCCCGAGCCACATCTCCATTTTCAAGTCCAGCTGACTCCTGAAATTGGAGCAAAAACACACCCCTACCCCTTCGGTTACTACTTTGAAAAAACGGACAAAAAGCCGATTTTACGAATTGGTGAAGTTCCGCCCGAAAATGCTACTATTTACAATGTAAATAGTTTGGATTTAATCTACGATGCATTCCACTTCAAGCCCGGCAAAGAGCTGAATGTCAACTACAACGGAGAAAAAACAAACTGGAAAGTAGCAACCAATGCGTACAACCAAACCTATATTTTCTGCGAAAAAACAAAATCAACGGCATATTTTGTTAATGACGGTACAATGTTCTATTTTACCGACTTTGAAGGAGAGAAAAATTCGGCACTCTACACCTTTTATCGTAGTTGTTTCCGACTTCTACTTGCCGGAGAGAAAAGCATTGAAGTTAAAGATATTATTCCTCTATCAAAGGAATTATCTCTCTCTATCAAATGGATACAAGATTTTCTTGCTCCTATCGTACTGTTCTGTC
>DUOL01000257.1 GCA_012838875.1 Bacteroidales bacterium
ATTAAGCTGTGATAGTATTAAAGTTTGTGTAAGTGAACAGATAAGTGATTCATTGGATGGTATTCGCACTCAATTCATTAGTATTATCCACGATACGGCAGATGTACTACGTGGTGAGTGGCGAGGTGATATCCACGACACGGCGGACGTATTACGTGGTGAATGGCGAGGTGATATCCATGACACGGCGGATGTATTACGCAGTGAGTGGCAAGGTGATATTCATGATTCTATCGTTGATTTACGCGACACTTTACTCAGTGCTATCCACGACACGGTAGTTGAGTTACGCACTGAATGGCGTAGCGACATCCATGATTCTATCGTTGATTTACGCGACACCTTACTCAGTGCTATCCACGACACAGTAGTTGAGTTACGCACCGAATGGCGCAGCGATATCCATGATTCTATCGTTTCTTTATTAGAAAATCAATTAAGTTGTGATAGTATTAAAGTTTGTGTAAGTGAACAGATAAGTGATTCATTGGATAGTATTCGCACTCAATTCATCACTATTATCCACGACACGGCAGAAGTACTACGCAGCGAGTGGCGAGGTGATATTCACGACACGGCAGACGTATTACGCAGCGAGTGGCAAAGCGATATTCATGATTCTATCGTAGGTTTACGCGACACCTTACTCAGTGCTATTCATGATACGGTGGTTGAATTACGCACTGAATGGCGTAGCGATATCCACGATTCTATCGTTTCTTTATTAGAAAATCAATTAAGCTGTGATAGCATTAAAGTTTGTGTAAGTGAACAGATAAGCGATTCATTGGATAGTATTCGTACTCAATTCATCAGTATTATCCACGATACGGCAGAAGTACTACGCAGCGAGTGGCAAAGCGATATTCATGATACTGCTGACGTATTACGTAGCGAGTGGCAAAGCGATATCCACGATTCTATCGTAGGTTTACGCGACACCTTACTCAGTGCTATCCATGATACGGTGGTTGAATTACGCACCGAATGGCGTAGCGATATCCATGATTCTATCGTTTCTTTATTAGAAAATCAATTAAGCTGTGATAGCATTAAAGTTTGTGTAAGTGAACAGATAAGCGATTCATTGGATAGTATTCGTACTCAATTCATCAGTATTGTTCATGACACGGCGGACGTATTACGCAGTGAGTGGCAAAGCGATATTCATGATTCTATCGTTGATTTACGCGACACCTTACTCAGTGCTATCCACGACACAGTAGTTGAGTTACGCACTGAATGGCGCAGCGACATCCACGATTCTATCGTAGGTTTACGCGACACCTTACTCAGTGCTATTCATGACACGGTGGTTGAATTACGCACCGAATGGCGCAGCGACATCCATGATTCTATCGTTTCCTTATTAGAAAATCAATTAAGTTGTGATAGTATTAAAGTTTGTGTAAGTGAACAGATAAGTGATTCATTGGATAGTATTCGCACTCAATTCATCACTATTATCTACGACACGGCAGATGTACTACGTGGCGAATGGCGAGGTGATATCCACGACACGGCTGACGTATTACGCAGCGAGTGGCAAAGCGATATTCATGATTCTATCGTAGGTTTACGCGACACCTTACTTAGTGCTATTCATGATACGGTGGTTGAATTACGCACTGAATGGCGTAGCGATATCCATGATTCTATCGTTGATTTACGTGACACCTTACTCAGTGCTATCCACGACACGGTGGTTGAATTACGCACTGAATGGCGCAGCGACATCCACGATTCTATCGTTTCCTTATTAGCCAATCAACTAAGTTGCGATAGCATTCAAGTTTGTGTGAGCAAACAGATAAGTGATTCGTTAGCTAATATAACAACGGACTTATTAGGCGCTATTCATGATACAGCAGAAGTATTACGTAGCGAGTGGCAAATTTCTATTCACGATACGGCGGAAGTACTACGCGGTGAGTGGCAAGGTACTATCCATGACACGGCAGAAGTATTACGTGGTGAGTGGCAAGGTGCTATCCATGACACGGCA
>DUOL01000090.1 GCA_012838875.1 Bacteroidales bacterium
TGGATTTTCCTGCGTTTGGCATGCCCACAAGTCCAACGTCAGCTAAAACTTTCAATTCGAGGGTAAGCCAACCTTCAGCGCCGGGTTCGCCGGGTTGAGCAAAACGTGGGGTTTGAAAGGTGGCGGTTTTAAAATGCACATTGCCTAAGCCGCCGCGACCTCCTTGCATAGCAACTATCTCTTCCCCATCTTCTAATATTTCACCTATAATTTCCTCGGTTTCACTCTCTTTAATGATAGTTCCTAACGGGACTTCCACAACGGCATTTTTCCCTTGTCTCCCGAACCGTTGATTTTGTTGTCCATTTTCTCCATCTTCGGCAAAAATATGTTTTGTATATCGTAAATGTAGAAGTGTCCAAAGATTTTTATTCCCTTTAAAAATAACATCTCCACCTTTTCCGCCATCTCCACCATCCGGACCTCCCTTAGGCGTACGGGCACTTCGTGCTAAATGTGCCGAGCCCACACCTCCCTTACCGGAATGACAGAAAATTTTAATGTAATCTATGAAATTTTCGTTAGCCATTACACCTCTCTTAAAGTTGATTTTTTTGATAAAAATGAAATTTTTATACTTTCAGCCTATCTTTGAAAGGTTCAAAAGTCATAAAATCGGCATGATGAACTATATAAGCTTCCGTAGTACGTTTTACTAAATTTCCTTCTCCGGCATGAGTAGCAATAATATGGCAAACGTCTGCAGGAACACCGCACTGTTCAGCTATCGAAACACCGGAAAATGGGTGACGAAGATACTTTCCGTATACACCTTGTTTGCTATTGCCATTTTCGTCCAATTCATACTCTAATAATTTGCCGACATCACAAAGAATGGCACCGGCAATCAATACGTCCATGTTCACGGGAAGTTCCCCATGATACATTGCGTTGATTTTTTCTCCGGCATCCTTAGCAATATGAACAACGGAACGCTTGTGGTCCATAAAGGTAACTTTTAAGTCGGGACCCGCTAATAGCGTAAAAGGTATTTTATTAAGGTCATCAATGGTTAAGACGCTCTTTTCTAATGCCAATTCCCATGTTTTGGCTGTTTTTTCTCGTAAAAGCTCATCTTTTATCCAATTTAATTCGGGCCATAATTTTAAAATTTCTTCTTTCATAAAATAAATTATAAAAACTTTTTAATATATTGATAATCAGGAGTTAATTCTCCATTTTGTAAAATTAAAGCTCGTTTGATAGGGGCTGGCAGTTTCAGTTTTTCATAGGGTTGACCATAGTCGCAAGTTACAATATCGTAAACAAAGGGTTCTAAAGCGTCAGCAAAAACATAAGACGATTCACGAGGCAGTTCACTGGGCAAAATATCAACAGCCATAATTAAAACACCGTCTCCCTTATGCCCAAACGTAGGTTTTTGCGTTTCAGGATGATAGATAAAAATGGGATTTTCAATAGGTGTGCCTTCGTGTGTTGCTTCAATAGAACCGTTAGGGTCGCAAGTGATGTCTCCAATAACGGAAAGATGAAAATTCGGATTCTTCCAATTTTCTTGTAAGTACTTCTTAGTAACTAATTTTTCCGCTTTGCTATCCCAATAGATACAATTCATTAAAATAGTTAAATGAGGGATATATTGTTCAAAATTTGCACTATATTCGGCAGGATTAGCGAAGAAATGAGAGAGAATAAACGGAGAATTGTCTTTCGTTTTATAAAGATGCTCTTCTTTAAAGATTACCTTGTAAACAGTACGGTTATCGTAAGTTTTAGAACGAAAATCTAAAAGCTCTTCAGGAGTTATTTCTTTAACGGGTAGTAGGTCTATAATTTCTTGAGCTCCTTTTGAAACGTTGCCGTAACCTGTCAAACCGATAATAAGAGGCGCTATCGAAGTTGGTAGCCCATTAGTTTTAATCTTTTCACCAACTTTTTTGATTTCTTCTTTGGCTTCTTCTAAGGAACTATAATTATGAGTCTGTTTTAATGTTTTAAATGGCGAATCAATTCCAAATTCGGACAGTCGAAGTCCATACGCCCACAGTGAATTAATCATACCGGCAAGACCGGCGAATTTGCCGAAAAATATTAATCTTCGATTATTATCGTCCACCACTCGCTCATAGTCTATGAGATTGCATTTCATCTTCATCATCTGTTTGAGCATAGGCATATTGTAAGGCTGTCCTTTGATGGTGTGTGAGAAAAAAGCATAAGTTTTCCCTTCTTCAAAAAAAGATTCGGGAATCTCTTTGATTCCAAAAATAACTTTAGGCTCTGTTAGCTTTTCAACTAATTTACAACCGGCATTAATATACTCTTCGTCTTTGAAAATTCGTTTTTTACATGGTAAAACTTGAATCTCAAGCTGATGTTTTTTAATTAGTCGCGAGGCATGTTCCGGAGTAATAGCTACTCTACGTTCCGCTGCGTACTTGTCTTCAATGCGAATTCCAACTTTCATAAATTTTGTATTTTAAAATAGATTAATAAATTATCAAAAAAAACAACGCAAAGATACGAAAAAGTAACGTTCGATTTGCGTTGTCTAATGTAATTATCCAATGAAATACAAAATTCTATCTTCTCTTACTCCGTTTTAGATTTTGTTCACCAAAAGAGTAGGTTACACCAATGAGGGCGTTAATTCCCATATTTTTATAATCGCTATATTTTGCATAATATTGACAGCCAATGTTATTAATGGTAACAAAAGCCGAAAATTGTTTGGTAATCAGCCACTCTGTGCCAATGCCAAAGTCTAAAATCGGCTTCATAAGTTTTGCCGTGTGAATGGAAGGATTGGTTTTGTCCAAAACTTGTTCATAGTAGCCAAATCCTAATTGGAAATTTGCATTAAAAATGAGGAGTTCTTTGAAATAGTATTCTCCTTTAAAACCAAATTCAAGCATCGGTTTATACCATGGTTTTTTTAACTTTGTGAGGTGGTAAAGCCAATAATTACCATAGAAATCCAAGTTCAGATTGCGTTCAACGTTCCAACCTACATTTAGCCCAACATTCAAATAACCTCCCTTGTCATAAGCCACATCAAACTGGTTAGGAATAACCGATAAGGTATCACGTACGAAAAAGAGCATATTTTCAGCATACGTATATTGAGCAAAGATATTGTAGTTGAGTTTTTTTATTAAATTACCCTTTACCCCTCCATAAAAATGTATCCAATTTTTAGTAAGCTGTAAATCATTAAAGTGCAACTTGATAAATGGATTTTCATACAACAATTTCTGATATGAGTTCAGTTCCATCGTGCCGTCAACGCCGGCATATAAACTTAAAATATGGGGAATGACGCCTAATTTAACTTCTCCTAACGGATAAATCAAAAATTTAGTCGTTTCATCTTGCACACCCAAGCCTATTCCTAACCCGACTAAAATATGATACTCATTGAAAGTCCAGCGAGCAAGAATTTCAGGATTTAAAAGAAAAGTATTGGCAGGAGCAATGCTATCCTCTTTAGTGCCAAATTGATTGTTGAAGTAATCAAAATTCAAATTAAGTCTGTAGAGTTGGCTGCCGGAAATTTTCATCCAGCGTTCATCAAAAGCAAAGAAAGATTTAAGTCCAATTTGATTTTCCATATCTTTGTATTTTGTAAAGATACCGTTGTAATTCAATTGGACATCTTGTTTTAAGGCACGCTCTTCCACGGTATAGTTGGAACGCACTCCGATTGTAGCATTCAAATGATGAAAATGTGTTTTTAGGGAATCGGCGTATTCTTTACCTCCGTAGTAGTTCGGGTCGGCGGTTTCATTAAGTTTAAAACCGTAGTAACGCCGCGCAAAATGATTATAATCAATAGAAGAGTAGAGGGTCTGTTTTTTAAATATTTTAGTCAAAAAAAGATGAGTTTTTGTATCGCTAAATGGATAATATGGATACTGTTTCATCGTTTTGCCGATAGGAGGCGCCCAAGAAGAGAAATGGTGTACATTTAGTCCGTACGAGAATGATTTGTTATAACCGTTGTGAATGGCTAATTCGGCTAACGGCGTAATTGGATAGCCGAACCCAACTTTTATGAAATTTCGATATAAACGCTGAATCGGTTCCGCCGCCAGCTTTTGAGGTGCTATCGGAGTAGGAGAGAAAATAATCGGAAGCGTTTGAGGCGTAATGTAATAATCGAACTTAACCTTTTCTTTAACGGTATCAATAATAGTAACTTGTGAATTTATTTTTTCAAAATTCTGTAAATAGGGGACGTAGTTTAGTTGGAAATAAGCGGTATCAACAATTTGTCCGTTTAAAGTCATACTTATAATGACTAACGAAATAATGGAAATAAGATATTTTTTCATTCTATTTGTTCTTTTAAGTATCACTATTCTTCTATTATCTGTAAATCGTCACTTTGTGAAGGAGCTTCATTTTGTTGCTCCGTCTCAACGATTTTATCAATTTTTTCTTGGGCAATTTTTACAAGGTCTTGACCTTCATAGTTATCTACGATACTTTGATAGGTGTGCTTCGCTTGAAATAAATTTCCCTTAGCGGCATATAAATCGCCATATAAAATGAAAGTATTGGCGTACCAAAAGTCTGAACTGTAGCTCGCTGCCAATATTTCACCAATAATTTTTTCGCACTCCTTTAAATCATTTTGATTGAAAGCTATCAAAGCCGTTAAGTAGGCGGCTTCGGCACCTAAATCATTAGTTGTTTTTTTAGCTAAAACAGCTAAATTTTGTTTTGCAATGTTGAACTCACCTAATTGATATGAGGATTTTCCGGCAATATAGAGTGCCTCGTTTTTCAACTCATCATCAGTAGGCAGATTATAGATAAGCACTTCGGCGGATTTATGGGCTATGTCAAATTTGTTAACTTGATAAGACGAACGCATGATACCCGTATAAGCAATAATGCTATTGTTCACGGAAGAAGAGATATCGGCGAATGCTGTAAAGTAGGTTAATGCTTTATTATAATCTTTATTGTTGAAAACAATCATCGCTGCTTTTCGCAATGCCGTTTCATTATTTTTCGTCTTGTAACGTTGAATTATGATTTCATATTCTTGAAGGGCGGCTGTATAGTCGTTTAGACCATATAAACATTCTGCTTTTTGAAAATGAGCGTCAGCGGCGAATAAGCCGTCAGGAAAAGCTTGTAAATAACTATCAAAAGCTGTGATAGCATTTTCACAATCACCTCGTAAATACTTGTTCTCTGCGGCTTTGTATGAAATGGAATCTTGCTTGGAAACACTAATATTAATGTTGCCTTTATTTTTTATGTAATCAAAAAACTCACCCGTAGTCCCAAGTTCGGTGTAAATATTTTCTAAGTTTGCTAAAGCATCTTTTGCTTCGTTAGAGCCCGGGAAATTTTCAAAAACATACTTGAAAGTTTTGATAGATGATTCCAAGTCTTGAGAGTTTAAATATGCTTGAGCTAACTTGTTGTACGCCTGTCTAATGTATGTACTTTTAGGATATTTCCCGATAAATGTTTTAAAAGCGGAAATAGAGTAAGTGTAATTGTTTTGAGCATGATATGAAGAAGCTAAATCATATTCCGCATCATCAACATAAGAAGATTTTGGATAATGATTGATTAATTTTTCTAAGGCGACAATTTTACTTTTTTCGTCGTTTAAATAGCCGTAACATTTTGATTGTTGATAAATAGCATAATCAACATTTTCTTGTCGTAATTTTTCGCAACTTTCATAACTTGCCAGAGCTTTTTTGAGGTTCTTTTGCATAAAATAGCAATCACCTAAACGAGCTGAAGCATCGGCTTCTAACATAGGATTCTCTTTAGCAATATCAAACTTGAGAAATTTTTCAAAAGCGCCTTCGGCATCTTTATACTTATTAATTTTCATAGCTGCATAACCGAAAGAATAGAATGATATTGGGTAGTTCGGTTCGTTGCCAACGTTCGTAGTTTTATAATAGGTCTGGAAAGAGAAAAACGACTCCTTGAAAAGCTCTTTTCTATATTCCGTTTCCGCTTTCCAATATAGATTGGAGGCATGCATAATCCCATTCATGGGATATTTTGTCGATTTATTAATAAGAATTAAAGCTTCATTGTATTTTTTGTTATTGATGAGTTCTAACGCCCTGAAATGGGTGCAGCGTTGATATGCTCGCAAAAGAGTAGGACTTTTCGATTGCAATTTTTCCAAAGAATTAATAGCCCCCTGATAATTCTTCGTAGTTAAATAAATTTGAGATAGATAAGCAATTGCCTCTTCGCTGCGGGAAGAATTCGGGTATTCTTGAATGTACTGTTCCAATGCCGCAATGGCTGTATTGAAAGGACTATTAGAGGTTTCGTATTGCAGTTTTGCATAGTTATATAAAGCATCTTCTTTAATATCAGGCGAAAAATCATATTTTGAAGCCTCAAAAAAACTTTGACTTGCAAAAGTGGGATCTCCATTCTTGAGATAACAGTCTCCAATTAAATAGAAACTATTCTGACACATTTCATCTTTTTCATAGGTCGTCAAAGAGAGATACCTAATGGCTGCTTGATAATTTTTCATTTGATAATAACTATAACCAATAGCAAAATTATCATTCCTATCAAGCGTTGTTCTGGAGGATTTTATATAATTTTCAAAATATGGAAGTGCTTCGGAGTACCGTTGCAAGTTGTAGTATGATAATGCAATAATTCTACTCATTTCCGTTTTGTTATCAGCTTTATCAAGAATAGGAACCGCGGTCTTTAATACCTCTTCATATTTTTTTTGATAGAAATAGATTTGAGCTAAATAAAAAGGAATGGAACTCTGATAATTTTTATCCTCTTTCAATAAGAGAAAATCTTCCATTGCGGCTTCGTATTGCTCATTTGAATAAGCAATATGAGCTAAGTAGTAAATAGCCTTTTTTTGATATTCATTCTCGGTTTTGCGAACTTCATTAAAAAGAGGCTTTGCTTCGTCTATCCTTTTAGTCGCAAAATAGGCATACCCTTTTTTAAATTGATATTCTTTCACATACTTTTCTGGAACAAAACGTTCATCAATTTGATTGAAATTCTCAAGAACTTGTTTATACTTCTTTTGGTCAAAATAAAATTTCCCCAAATAAAAATAAGCATTTGAAACATTAAAATGCTCCGGATAAAGGCGAATATAATTTTTGAGATAAAAGTCGGCGTCTTGATTGTTTAGGAAAAAGGCGCAAATGCCGATGTGATAGTAAGCGGCAACTTTCATCTCTTGCGGAGTTTGCTCATTATCAAAAACTTGTTTGAAATATTCCTGAGCCGAACCATATTTTTCCTTTTCAAACAACTCTTTTGCTAAGCTATATTCATACTGCGGGGAATCGTAAATAATAGGACGCTGAGCAAAAGTGGAA
>DUOL01000091.1 GCA_012838875.1 Bacteroidales bacterium
TGTTCAGTAAGACCTTCCCCAATAATTACTATCGGAGAAGACCTCAATCTGCGACTTTTCTTTGTTTTTCTTGCCATAACCTATAAATCTATTTCAGGATATGCACCAAATTTCCTGTAGTTGTAGGCTTTTTGTATGGAAGAAAGCCTGTTCAAACCTTTAAAATCAGTCAAAGAATAGACATCTGTATGACCAGATTTTGTTTTTTCAGTAAACCAAACACTGTCTTTTCTGAAAATTTCATCAATATCATTTAATAAAGGATCATAATGTGTTGTGATTAATAATTGTGACCTTGACGATTCTTTTCTTAAGAAGTTAAGCAAAACAAATCTGAGCAATTGTGGGTGCAAAGAAGTTTCGACTTCATCAATAAATAAAAAACAATTGTCCTGAATAGCATTGTAAATAGCAGCTTCTAAACCAAAGATTCTTTTTGTGCCTTCTGATTGTAGATTTTCGGGTAAACTGTATATTTCTTCGCCTCGTTCATTGCTTACCGTATGCATAAAACTTGTTTTTGGAGTTGAAACAAAACGGTCCTTTTTAAGTTTCTCTTTTTCTTGTTCTGTTGTCTCGGGGTTATTCATAAAATAATCAACAACTTTTTGAGGTATTTCCTTTTTTTCAATTTGTGTGTTGATATCTACAATATTAAAATCCGCAGCACGTACAAAATTCAATAGATATGATTTAATGTCTTTATTTTCCATCATTTGTTCTTCTGCAAATCGAAACATTATTGATCGAGGTGTTACGACGGGGTAAATTTGATTTTTTAACCAATCTTTAGCTGTATCTATTTCGGGAATTGATGCATTTACTTTGTCGCGAGCTGCAAAGAAAGACATATTTTTCAGGCATTCCACTGAAATTTTTTCTTTGACAATAGAACTTACTTTGACAGCTGTAGGGTTAAAATTAATGACAGACTGCCCATCCATTAATTCTCTATGAAACAGGAGCGTGGGTTGAACACTTTTGTAATAAAACAATTTTTCCGTATAGACTTGCTTATCGTCTAATTCTAATTGATACCAATATTTAGTGCTATTAACATAGAAAATTAATTCAAAGGAAGAAGGCTTATTGGTTGTAATTTTATCCAATTTAAAAGGAATCGTTCCTGTTTCCTCGTCCATATCGTCCGGTTTGTAGAACCAAAAATGATGCATAAAGTCGAAAACTTCCAATAAATTTGATTTTCCCGACGCATTGGCTCCATAGATCATTGCAAAACGCAACAAGCGAACCCCTTTTGCTACTTCTACCACTTGGTAATCCTCAGCAAAAGTATCTTTGGTGGCTTCAAAACTAAACGTAACTTCTTCTTTAAAAGATAAGAAATTTTTTATCTTGATTTCTTGTATCATTTCAAGCTTTTTTTAATTCTCGATGCAAATTTACAAACAAAATTGAAAAAAAACATCATTTTATTTTTAAAAAATACATTTTTTGTGCAAAATTTGCAAATTAAATTCAAATATTTGATTGTTTAATAAAACTTAGCACCCAATTTAGGACAATATTTTGGATTCGATGGTATTTTCTGTGATATGTATCATGATTTTGTTGTTTTATTGGTTGAATTTAATTTATTATTTTCCCATTTTATAGGATTGTTGATAATATATTCTTTTATTCGATGATATTCAGATTCATTTCGAATAATGTGGTCGTAATAATTTGATTGGAAAAAATGATTTTTTCGATTGTATTTTGGAATGTTTAAATTGTGTTCATCAATGTAATCATCAATTTTTGTATTAATTACCGATTTGAAACCCGCAATAAACGATGAAATTGATTTGGGTTTACGAATAAATTTTGGTTGTTCAACGGGCTGTTGAAATGGATAATTTGGATAATGTAGGTTTACACGGCCGTGCAAACCTACATTACGGTCGTGCGAACCATTATTGGTTGTTTGTGTATTATCCAACACCACAATTGCATGTAAATGATTGGGCATTATAATATATTCATCTAAAAATAATTCATTTCGGATTTCAAACGATTTTAACCATTCATCATTAATAATTTTTCCAAATTCTGAAAATATCATTTTACCATTATTGATATGTCCCAAATTACAAACCCTATTTTGCGTTACTATGGTAATAAAATAAACACCATTACCCGAATAATCCCACTGAGGCATACGATTTGATTGCATTCTGTATTTATTCTGAAATTTTTCTGCCATGTCAATTTTTCTTTATCATAAATTATTTTTCCACCCTCACCTCCCCACTCATCAACTTCGGCAACAAAGTATCTCGCAAAGCGGTGAGGGTTAGGATTTGGGTTTGATTTGTGTATATTTTATCAAAAAATGCTTTTACCTCTTTGTGAAAAGCATTTAACTCTTCATCACTTGGCAATAGTATAGGGATTTTTTTAAAATTTCCTGTATTTAAATTAAGTGTTGCTGTTCCTCCACTTGCCATAGCTACTAACTCTTCTTTTATTGATAACATTTTTAAATAAATAAAATATCTGTATATTTCTTTTTAGGGATTATTGAATTAATCTGCTGGTTTGTTTGTGAAGTTTTTGCATTCATTACCACAAGCCCTACTGTAGCTATGCAACTAACACATATGGAGTTAGGTGGAATAGTTTTGTTACGTTGAGAGTTTAAACCAGCTTCTGTTAAACTATCTTCACTAACAAAAACAAAAGTCTTTTCATGCATGTCTGGAATCTTGATAAATGGAATATTCCCATTAAAATACTCTGCAATCTTTTTTGATGGTGTCTTTCCACAAATGATCTCCCCTAAAGTTTCAAGTTCAACTTCTTTCCACTCCTCCTTTTCCTCTTCCACAAACCACTGCCTAAACAGCGTTTCTGCCATTTTTTCAAGAGTAATATTTTGACGGTGAAGTAAATCTATTTTATCATCGAGATTAGAAAGAACGGAAGCAATGGATTTTTGTTCGGAGAGAGGGGGAAGAGAAAATTCGTATTGTTTATTCTTCACTAGATGCTGTAAAAATGGCGAAACAAAATCCAAAAAAAAGAATTATATTTTTGGCTATTGGTTTTGAGACAACTGCTCCTTCTACTGCTATTGCTGTGATAAATGCATTTAATGAAAAGCTGAACAATTTTTTTGTTTTCAGTGCTCATAAAATAATGCCACCCGCTATGAAGGCTTTAGTTGATGATGGCGTTAAGATAAATGGTTATATTGGCCCGGTCATGTTAGTACTATTGCCGGTTCAACTATTTTCGACGATATTTCTGAAAAATATGGTTTACCCATTGTAATAACCGGTTTCGAACCTCTTGATTTGCTTCAATCAATATATATGCTTGTTAAACAGATCGAAAATAAAACTCCAAAAGTTGAAATTCAATATAAACGTGTTGTTAGTAAATTTGGTAATATGAAGGCTTTGAAAATTATGAATGAAGTTTTTACTTGTCGTGACGATTGGTGGCGAGGACTAGGAATTTTAAAAAATAGCGGGCTAAAAATAAGTAATAAATATTTGTGCTTTGATGCAGAAAGTAAAATAGCTGTTAATGTTGAACCTACTTTTGAAGAGAAGGCTTGTATTTGTGGGTTGATTCTTAAAGGCGCGAAAAAACCATCTGACTGTAAACTATTTGGAAAAAAATGTACTCCTGATAACCCGATAGGAGCTTGCATGGTTTCTAATGAGGGCGCATGTGCTGCTTATTTTAAATATAATTAAAGCTAACAATGAATACAAAAATTTTACTTGGGCATGGTAGTGGGGGGAGAATGTCTCATGACTTAATTCAAAATATGTTCATGAAATATTTTGATAATCCTATATTGAAAACACAAACCGATTCGGCTTTACTTCATTTAGATAATAATACAATTGCCTTCACAACTGATTCGTATGTGGTTGATCCTGTTTTTTTCCCGGGAGGAAATATAGGCGATCTTGCCATTTGTGGTACTGTTAATGATTTGGCTGTTTCCGGGGCTAAGCCCTTATATATCTCTATTTCTTTTATTATTGAAGAAGGTTTTGAATTAAGTCAATTAGAAACCATCGTTAAATCTATTGCTAATCGGGCAAAAGAAGCAAATGTCCTTATTGTTACCGGCGATACAAAAGTTGTAAATAGGGGAAAATGTGATAAGTTATTTATTAATACTTCAGGTGTTGGACAAATTGATTCTAAACATTTTTTAATAAGTTCAGGAAAGAATATTCAGCCAAATGATATGATTATTATCAATGGAACAATTGCTGATCATGGAATGGCTATAATAGGGGCTCGTGAAAATATGTCTTTCTCTACCTCGATACAATCCGATTCTGCTCCGTTAAATCATCTTATCCGGCAGGTTTTATCTGAAACTGATCATGTGCATTTTATGAGAGATATTACCAGGGGGGGGCTTAGCAACCGTAGTAACTGAATTGGTTAATAATAAAATGTTTGGAATAGAAATTTATGAAGAGAAAATACCTTATAATGAAGAGGTGTTTGGAATTTGTGAATTGCTTGGGTTTGACCCCTTGCATGTTGCAAATGAAGGAAAGGTGCTTTTTGTTGTAAAACAAGATGATGCCGAAAAAATTCTTTCTGTTATTAAGAACAATCCGTATGGTAAAAATGCTAAAATTATTGGAAAAATAGTTGACCAACACAAAGGAAAAGCCGTGTTGAAAACACAAATAGGAGGAAACCGAATTATTGATATGTTAGCAGGTGAACAATTACCTCGAATTTGCTAGTTTGTTAATTAAAAGTGAGACAAAGTTTAGTACATAAGTTTTATAATTACGGCTGCTATTATAATTGCAATCAAAATGACTACTGCCATGAAGAAGTCTTTATTTGTTTTGTATATTTTACTTAATGATTCCATTTTTTTACTCTTTAGTTGGTTAATATTTAGGTGTTTATCAAGGTATTGTGATTATTCGTAAAGAAATATAGCAAGAAAGAGCAAAGCTCCGGATTTTGGAGTATTTATTATTATTTTGCGAAAGTAACAGGAGTAAATCTGCTTCAGCAGAAAAATTAACCTATCCCCGGAGCAATGCTAATCTTTTCTTGACTAATGTAGAAAATAAATAAATAAAGAACGTTTTTTTATAGACTAACCGTCTATTTTACCCTTTCACTTATTAAGACTAAGCAAACTATAAAATAGTTGCATCGTAATAAATATTAAATGATAAAAATATTAAAAACGAATTTATTTATTTGTTATAATGCTGATAATAA
>DUOL01000092.1 GCA_012838875.1 Bacteroidales bacterium
AAATTGTGTACTTTTGCTCATTGTAGGTTTATATTTTGTTCGATACAAAACTACAAAAAAGAAGTAATGGGGGGAGTTGAAAAATTACCCCCTTACTTTTACACTTTTTTTATCGGACAATAGTGAAAAAAAATATAACTTATTGATTACGAAAAAGAAAAATTAAAACATAAATCCTAACATAAGTGATAAATAGCTTGGTTTATTCGATTTTCTATCGGAGAAAAAAGGAGTTAACGACTTTCGATACCCAATTTCGGCGTAAAAAAAAGAAATTCTCATCCCAATAGATGCGGAAAATAAAAATTGATGGGGAGAAATATTATCTTTTGAATAGGAAATGTAGTTTTTACTAACTTGAATCAACGGTTGATAGAGGACGCCGGCGGCGGGGAAAAATGCAAATTTATTTTTCAATCCGATACACCCGACTGCTTTTAAGGGTATTTGAAGAAAACGCGTTTCAACGACTTCGTTCGAAAGCGGCGGGGTGATATAAGTAGAAGCGTAGTGCCCTTTGTGAAAAAAATACCCCATACCGGTTTCAAAATAGACAAATTTACCCAATCGAACGAATGCTCCAAACTCGCCCGAAAAGAGTTTTGTCATCTCATCGGTCGGGGAGTATTCATCCAACAACGAAAAGTTGTACCCCACCCGAAAACCAAGTTGTAACCATGAAATTGAGTTTTTTTTCGAAGACAATTCTCCCGGAAAATTGTAAAGTAGCGTAGAATCTTTTGGTGCTCCAAATGATTGATTCACCAAAAATAAAAGCATAACAAGCGGGACGATTCTTCCTATTTTCATCTACTGTTTTTCTATTTCTTTTTTATAACGTTACAAAATTACATTTTTATTTTTGTTTTTCATGAAATAATGAGAAAAATATAGGTTAAATATTATTTTGAGGTGTTGATAAAAAAGTATTTTAAAAAAGCCAATGATACGTTAAAATTAAAAATTCCAATTCGGCTTTTGATAACTTATCGGTATTTATATCGGTAAATATATCGGTAATTTTTTTGTTAGGTAATTCTTCCAATGCTTACAAAATCGTATTGAACATAAATTCAATCAAAGTCGGCTTATTTATAAGCTCGTATTTTTCGTTCATAATTGCGGAATTTACAAAAGTTGTTTGTCCAATTTTCTTAATCCCATTATCTGCATGAATATGTCCAAACAAATGAAAACGAGGGTTTATGCGCTCAACGGCTTTCAATAAAGAAGGACAGCCATAATTTATATTATCATTAAAATCCAAAATTCCGAAAGGTGGACTATGCGAAATCAACACATCTGTATCATCGGGGATTTGTTTCGTCATTTGCTCTATACGACCTTTTTTTAAAAAATCGCCAACAAACAATGGTGTTCCCCAAAACTTTACGCCTTCAATTTCAACTCCTGAATGACAAAGATAATGACAATCATTGGGCAAACCTTCGATTTGTTCGCCGTACAAACAATCATCATGATTACCTGCAACGAAAATCTTGTGAGGATAATCCAAATCGCAAAACCAATTCAAAAAATCCAACACTTCATCTTCTGAACCTGCAAATGAGGCATCACCCGAATGAACAATAACGTCAGCATTTGGCAGATTTTTTAGCAAGTTGTGTTGGCTGTGCGTATCGGAAATATGAAGGAGTCGCATGAGCTATGATTTTTCCCAATATCTTTTTGATAAATATCTTTTCAAAATCGTATTCTCGGTATTTGCCAACAATTTTTCAGGCGAAATGATTTTATACTTGCTTTGGTCATTTAAACATTCTCGCCAAGTTGTTTCCATATTTTTTTTGCTACGAGGATATATTTTATCCAATAATTCATTGTTTTCTTGCGGGATAACATGAACGTGAATATAATGGTCAGCCTTAATTGTTTCACTATCTTTATGAGCAATCATTTGTTCTGCCCACAAAGTTTGACGCATCAATTGATAAAACGGTTCAAAAAAATAAATGGAGCTTTTATATTCGCTTTGTTTTATAAGTTGCTCTGAATTAGGGATTAAATATGGCTTTTTATTTACATATCTATCTAATCGTTCTCGTCCTTTCCCATTTTCACCTTTGGCTTCGTTCCGTCTGTCTTCAATAGATTTGTCTGTATTGTTGTAATGTTCCGTGTATTTCCACTCTATCGGAAGAATATAGTTTTTGCCGTTTTTGTGTTTTGCGTAAATCAAAGCATCAATAGAAGTGCAATGACTACCGCGAGTTGGTTTATATCCTTTTTTACATTCGTTCAGATAATCATTGTCACTTACAACCTCAAAAGCAATGTATTCAGGAGAAAATTCATCTGTCTTTATTTGCAAAACATCAACAATATCTTCACAAATAATTTGTGCGATTTTCAAGACTTCCTTTTTGTCATTTCTTATGGGAAATAAATGATTTAAACATGCTATTTGAGAAGATAAAACGTGTCCTGTCGGCTTGCCTTTCGGCTCTCCTCCTATTTTCCAAAAAGAGATTTTATTTTCAAGGAAATATTCGATAACTTGATTTACAATTGGCGCAAATAAATTTTTATAGCCATTTAAAAGTATTTCCTCTTTCGGATAGTTAACCCCCTTTCGGGAAATAATAAACCCCGCTTTACTATTTTCAAATAATTCACCATTTTTTATAAGCTCAATAGCCTTTTCTCTTTCGTTTTTTTGATATTCACTCATTTGGTCGTTATATTTTTAGGAAGGTTCTAAAAATTAGTTTTTTTATTTTTTTTCAGACACAAATCAGAACCCTTTTTAATCTGTGTAGAAAAGGTATTGCAAAATTACAATTTATTGTTTAATTTATATCACTATTGTCCGATAAAAACTAAAAATATTTTTCTTACGATCTTATATCATTGATTATCAGATATAATAGTTTTATTTTCACACTAATTTAAAAAGTAAGCCCCTTAAAAAAGTGTTAGGTATCCT
>DUOL01000093.1 GCA_012838875.1 Bacteroidales bacterium
CGGAATAGAGTGAACGCAAATCATCAATCACATAATCACGAATATCTATCCCATCTATCATTATTGAACCGGAGGTAACATCATAAAAGCGTAGCAATAAGTCGGCTAACGTTGATTTACCTGCACCCGATTCGCCGACTAAGGCAACTAACTCCCCTTTTTCAATGTTGATATTTATTTTTTTCAACACCGGAATATCGCTATATGAAAAATCGACATCTTTAAAAACGATATTATTTTTGAATTTTTTAATATTTATTGCGTCCGCTTTCTGTTCAATAACTTCGTCGGCTTCTAGAATTTCATTTAATCTATCTAACGTGGAGACTCCTCTTTTATAATTGGCAAAGGCGGTAGAGATATTTTTTGCAGGGTTGATAACTTGCGAAAAGAGGGCAATGTAGGTAATGAACAGTTCCGGTGTGAGAGACGAAGAGGTGTTCAAGACTTGCACTCCTCCGATAACCAAAACAATCATAACCATTGTTATTCCCAAAAACTCGCTCAACGGAGAGGCTAATTCAACACGTCTATGTATTTTTTGTTGCAGCAAGGAATATTCTCGATTTTGTTTTTCAAAAACTGTTTCGGCATGCTTTTGAGCATTAAAACCTTTGATTATTCGTAATCCTAAGATTGTCTCCTCGATGTGCGCAAGTAGTTCGCCCAACTTATTTTTAGCACTTTTGGATTTAGTACGTAATGATTTGATAACTCCGCCAATTAACAACGCCACGATGGGAAGTAGCAGAAAAACAAAAAGTGTAAGCTGGAAATTGAGGATGGTCAATGTAACAACGTAAAAGATAATAATAATGGGGTCGGTGAGCAATTGCTTTATCGCAGCCAGAACTGTGTATTCTATTTCTTGTGTGTCGTTAATGGCACGAGAGATAATATCCCCTTTTTTCTGTTCACTAAAGAATGATAATGGCAAAATAAGCACCTTATCGTACATTTCATTTCGTAGTTTTCTAATAAAATCACTACGTACCGGCGCCAGAATTACCTGAGCCAGAAAGAAAAAAAGATTTTTTAAAACAAAGAGAAGAATTACAAAAACGACAATTCCTGTAAGTGAAGAGAGTGGATTATCGATATCAATAATGAGGGCAACACCTTGCATGAGCCAATTTCCAACTACGGACAAGTCGTCTACTTTCCCTTTAAAAATCAATTTTGCAAAAGGCTCTATCAACATAAATGTTAAAATAGAGAAAAAAATAGCAACGGCATTCAACAATACAATACTTAATAAACGCCACAGATATGGTTTTATAAGGGTAAGTAATTGTTTACGTGCCTGCATTCGACTTAGCGTAACCTATTCTTTAATTTTAATCCACTTTTGCGTGCGACCTAAAACCCCGGCTTTATCGAGAGAGCCGCGAACCAATAAATTCCCCGTTTTACTGTCGTAGGAAATATTACATTTATAAACTTTTCCGTTTTCGGGGTCTAAAATAGTTCCTCCTGTTAAGGCATCATCTTTAAGATGCATATCGTTTATAATGCGCATACCCATAATAGGCTGGTTTTTATTTTCCCCTGAGCATTTAGTACAAAGTTTATCGGGTTCTTTAAAGATTTTCTCAATTTTCCCGTAATATTTCCCATTAGTGGCTTTAAAAATATAAACAACAGATTTTGTTGCCCCAGTAGCATCATCAACCGTTTTCCATTTTCCAAGAATTTTATCAATTTGACTAAATCCGGATAAGGATAAGAAGATGAAACAGAGTGAGAATAAAATGTATTTTTTCATATTTCAAATATTATGTTTAAACAAAAAATTAAAATTCCACTTCTAAACAACAAATCTCTGTTTAAAATAGGAGCGATTAGTTTGTTGTATTTTTCAACGAAAAATATAATATATTGAGAGTTGTTATTATTCGTTTATTAATTCTTGATACTCTTCTGCTGTAAGTAAACCTTCGATATCTTCGGGATTTTCCGGTCTAATTTTAACAATCCACCCTTTACCGTACGGGTCTGCGTTAACGATACCGGGATCTGCGTCCAACTCTTCGTTAAATTCTAAAACTTCAGCATCAACGGGTAAAAAGAGGTCGGAAACGGTTTTAACTGCTTCAACTGTTCCAAATGGCTCTTCTGATGTTAATGATTCACCAACGGAAGGAATATCGAGAAATACAATATCTCCTAGCTGGTCAACGGCATAGGCTGTAATTCCTACATAATAATCATCACCGTCTACACGTAACCATTCATGGTCTTTTGAGTACTTTAAATTTTTTGGAAAATTCATAATAATTATTTTTAAAGGTAAATAACACTTTTTATTAATCTCTAAACTGTCATAATCTCTTTTTCTTTTGCTTCGGACATTTTATCAATTTTAGCAATAAA
>DUOL01000011.1 GCA_012838875.1 Bacteroidales bacterium
AAGAAACAAAAGAGTTATTAAATTTAAAAACAACCATTTTTTCATAACAATATTCTCTTTTTTATAATTAATAAATAGCCATCGGATTTAAAAGAACAAAAATAAGCCTTTTTACTTATGAAACACCCCGAAAAATAAAATATCTGAATATGATTTCTAAAAGCAAACAGCCTATCGCCAAAATAAGGAACGGGACAAACTCATCTGATTTATTCTCAAACACCGATTCACTAATTTTAGTTTTTTCCATTTTATCAATTTCAGCATAAACCTCTTTCAACTTCTTGTTATTTGTTGCCCTAAAATATTTCCCTCCCGTTTCTTGTGCTATAGAGCTCAATAACGGCTCGTCAAGTTCGGTAGGCATATAAATAGGACCATACGGCGTGGGATAGGGTGCTTGTCCATTATTTGTCCCGCAACCAACCGTATAAACTTTAATTCCAAGATTATGAGCAATTTCCGCTGCTGAATAAGGGTCTAAATAGCCTGTATTATTCACCCCATCGGTAAGCAAAATAACAATCTTACTTTTTGCTTCACTCTCCCTCAACCGATTCAAGGCTGTCCCAAGTCCATCTCCAATCGCTGTTCCATCTTCAATAAGTTCAAATTTCACTTTTTCTAACAAGCCGAGCAACGTTTGATGGTCCGAAGTGAGCGGACATTGTGTAAAAGCCTCTCCCGCATAAACAACCAACCCTATTCTATCGTTAGGTCTTCCTTCAATAAAATCGCCGGCAACTTTTTTAGCGGCTTCCAGACGGTTAGGAGAAAAATCCATCATCTTCATACTGCCCGATATATCAAGCGTAATGACAATATCTACCCCTTCAACATCTATCTTATTTCGTTTAAAAGCAGTTTGTGGGCGTGCTAAAGCGACAATAATGAGAACAAGCGCTAAATAACGAAAAAAAAGAGGAAGCCAAAAAAATCGTTGTTTCCACGTTTTCTTCCCGCCCGCAAAAGATTTTACAGTCGACAAGGTAATTCCGGGCTTTATTTTATGACGTTTCCATATTTGCCAACCTAAAATCGGAATAAAGAGAAGAAGTAATAAAAAATAAAGAGGTTGTGCAAATGAAATTTCACCAATATTCTTAAAAAAATCAATCAAATAGTTCATCGTTTATCTCCTGTTAATTTGAAGAATTTGTTGTTACAGTTGCTGTTTTTTCAATAAAAGACTTCGTTTCATTAAAACATTTGTCATGATCATCCGGTAGCGGTTTAGATTTTGCAAATTTAACCAAATCAGCCGTAGTAAGAATAAAGGAAAGTTGATTTTCCTGTTCCGAATCCAATTTCACTTGCCGAACAGCCTCAAAAATCTCATTCGATGTCATCTCCATCGCATCAATATCCCATCTATCTTTCAAATAAATCCTTATTATATCGGTCAGCTCGGAATAATACTCTTTGACAAGCCCTGCCTGCCAGAGCTTTTTATGTCGTAAAGCGTCCAAATTCCTTAACGCAATAATATGCGCAGGTTCTTTCGGTTTCACTCTCACTTTAAGCTCCACCTTAACCTTCTTCTTCGCATATTTCAAAATCAACCAAATTGCCAAAAGAATAATAATTACACACCCAACAGCAATAAGAATATATGGAAGAAGTTCTTTAAACGTAATACGCACTTTAACAGGCAATTTAATATCTTTTATCGCTGCGGTCGTATCAACGGGAACGGGGGAAACGGAGAAATAGAGAGAATCACTCTGGGCAAGAAGTATAGAATCAAGAGTGAAAATAGATAGCGAAGGAAAATAGTAACTCCCGGAATCAAAGCATGTTACAGTAATTGTTTGATGTAATGAATACTGATTTTCAGAAACTAAAGTATCAAATTTTGAAATATTAATAATTTCAATAGGAGCAATCTCTTCCGGCAACAATTTAGAAAGTAAAAATGGACTTTGCTTCGGGGCTGTAATATTAACTTCCGCACGCAAATAATCCCCAATCAATATTTGAGTCGAATCTATGGAAACCTTGATTTGATAATCTTGTCCGAAAAGAGTATTGAACAAAATCAAAGAAACAAAAGTGACAAAAGTAGTTTTAAATTTCATTTTCCTTGTTTTACTTTCAACAAATATCATGCAACCCCTAAAAATAATTTTTAAGAGTATATGATAAACGTACAATTATAGTAATATATTGAAAGTATTCGATATTTTTTGCATTAAAATTTCACATATTTTAACGAATTATGTAAGTTTCTTGCGGATTCAAAACAAATTCGGGGTAACTAATAAAACTATTTTTATAATAATTAAGCAGACAATATTATTTATTAGGGCGTGCCCCCTCGCTACGCTCGGGGTCGGTCTCCGCCTGCAAGTCCGCAGGAAGAAGCTATGAATAGCATAGTCGAAAAAGGAGCTTCTAAAGTCGCTCTTTTTCTCCTTGCTCTTCAAAGCTCCTTCCTTTGCGGGCTTTACGGCTGCGCCCTCACGCAGAATACTAACGAATTATAGAGACAACCCCCTTGTAAAGACGCTGTTCGTTATCCCTAAAAAGCACAAGAATTTTATAAATATAAGTCCCCACAGGCGCCTTATTTCCATTGGATAATTTCCCGTCCCAATAAGCGGTAAAATCGGTGGAGTAGTAGATAAGATCACCCCAACGAGAATAAATATGAATTTCATACTCTATCACTCCCCTACCTTGCGGTTGAAAAACCTCATTTTTCCCATCAACATTAGGAGAAAACGCACTCGGGATAAATAGATAATACTCATCGCCGGTAACCGTAACAGGATAGGATACGCTATGCGTACAACCATTTGCAGAGGTAACCGTTAGCGTAACTGAAAATGTGCCTCCATAAGAATACGAATAAGAGGGATTTTGTTCTGTTGACGTATTATTTACCGAAGAGTGATCTCCAAAATTCCAATCCCAAGAGACGGCACCGACAGAATGGTCAAAAAATTGTATGGTTGGATTTTCAATATTTACACTCCATTGGTCGGCAGAAAATTCTGCCACCGGGGAGGGAACAACATAGACTGTAGCACTACCGGTACAACCTTGGGGAGTTGAAACTACAACCGTATAAGATGACGGGTTGTCCGAAGCCGGTCGAATAGTTGGAGAGGTACTCCCATCACTCCAAAGATAGGTTACCCCTGGTGGCGCACTCACCGTAGCCATTTCGCCGACACAGACAGTATCGGGATAAATCGTAGGTATTAAGGAATCTATCACTGTAACGGAAGCTGTAGCCGTTGCCGTACAGTTGCCTGCGGCAGATGTTCCTGTTACGGTATAAACCGTATTTGTCGTAGGAGAAACCGTATAAGAAACGCCGGTCGCACCGGTATTCCACTGATAAGTTGCGGCTCCGGAAGCAGTAAGTGTTGCACTCTCGCCCATACATATCGTTGTAGATGTAACCGTAACCACAGGCACCTGATGGACTACCAAACTACAAGTCGTGGGCGGTCCATAAGTAGAACCATTAAAGACTTCCACCGAATAGTTCCCTGCATGTTGAAGGGTTACATTAGGAATGGTAATGGAAGGAGTTGTTGTAGTTTGCGTAAAACCGTTAGGTCCTGACCAACGATAAGAGACGGCCCCGCTGACAGGATTAGCCGTAATCGTTGCCGTTTCGCCTTCGCAAACCTCATCTCCTTGAACGGGAGATGTAATCGCACAATCGGTATTTGCCGTAGAGCTACCGTCCCGAGCAAAACTGATAGTTCCGGTACAACCTTCCCAATTGGAAATAAAAAGAATGTACCATTGCCCAACTTGCGCATTATTGATATGCACCCACTCCGTTGGAGAAGGCGTAGCGCTACAATCAGTCAATCTACCGGAAGGTGAAGTATACCAATTCTGCATCCAAGACATGCCGTAAGTATAACTATTATAATTATTATCAACGTAAGTCGGATGATGACTAAAAAATTGTGGTCCGTAAACCGAATACTCATAATAATAAGTGTTATACGGCAGATTATCATATAAATAGTTTGCAAGAGAATAGGGATAATTTCGGCACATATCCACCATATCGGCATCGGTAAAAGGTCCCCAACAGGCATAGTCGATGTCGCAACCATTGCTATGCGACATGAAAATATTTAATGTTCCGGGATGACTAATTTTCATCTTATACCAAGCAGGGTTTAAGTCTCCGCCATTGTCTAAGTCCAAACAACCGGTAGTATTCAAATAGTATAACTCCGTAGCATAGCCTGATGTTCCAACGCTATAGGTAACTCCGTACGGATTTTCGTCCGCACAGAATGGTGTTGCATTCATATTGGTATTAGAACAAAGACGCGTAGCTTGAGCATTGACACGAAGAGTGCAAAAAAGTGAGAGGGAGATAAAAAGAAGTAGAGTATTGACTTTCATAAATATACCATTAAATGAACTGCAAAAATAACTATTTTTCATGAAAAAGACATTTTTTTTCTTTGTAATGTTGTTTGAATATTAAAAAAAGTTGTATTTTTGCATTCTCAATCTAACCCTAAGAGGAGGTTCGGTAGTTCAGTTGGTTAGAATACGTGCCTGTCACGCACGGGGTCGCGGGTTCGAGTCCCGTCCGGACCGCAAAAAACGCTAACAATCAAAAAAAGATAGTTAGCGTTTTTTATTTCGCTTACACAGAACATGCACGAAAACAAAAAAGAGTAACCTTTTAAGATTACTCTTTATGCTTTGCTCTGGGGCGACCAGTGGGAGTCGAACCCACGACCTTCGGAACCACAATCCGGCACTCTAACCAACTGAGCTATGATCGCCATATTTTGCAGTGCAAAAATACATTTTTTTTAAGAATAATAAACAGTTATTTTAATTTATTTTGATATAAAGTAAAATTGTCAATTAAATTTACTGAATACTATCTAATTTCTGCTTTTCAGCATCAAATTTTTGTTTAGCTTTTTTCTGAGCTTCCTCGGTCTTTTGGATATCCCTCTCTAAATTATTCTTCTTTTTATTAAGCCCGTCCAATTTTTTGGTTAATTTTTGATACTCTTTTTCAATTTTTACTAAAACTTTGTGCTGTTCTTCTTTTTGCGATTGGATATATAATGCTTCGCCGGACGTGCCCCAATCCTGTAAGACATTTTTAAAATTAGCATAGATTCCCTCTTCACTCTCTCCGACAAATTTATCGCCTCCTTTTGACGCTAAAAGAATTATGGAAGAACTAGACTTCCCGCCTGAAATTTTAACATAAACATCTAATAATTGTGATGTTACTGAAGGACATGAAGCCTGCTCATACACCATAAATCCACTCATTTTCCCAAAACTAATTAGACCGCGTTCGATAAAGAACTTTTTCACAACAGTTTCCATGATATCCTTAGGAACTTTATATTCGCCAACGATACAGGCTCGTCTCTCTTTTTGAAATTTAATTTGCTTACTTTCAACTTTTTGTGAAAACGCAAAAACTGAACCTGCTACTAAAAAAAGTAAAATAATAATCTTTTTCATAATTTGATTTTTTAATTAATTGATATTTGACTAACTTATTAACAATCTTATTTTATTTTTGTTGTATTTTACATATAAAAAAATATTGCGTCTTAAGATAAATGATAAATTTTTAAAATTCGGTAAACGTATCCCAATCAGGGGCTACAGCTAACTCCTCTCTTACCTTTAGCAATATTCTCTTGGAGGCAGTCCCGTCTAATATCGTTTCAACATCATTCAATGTTTGCGTAACTATTCTCCCTAACGGGTCAATAATCATACTATTTCCATTATGAGCTACGCCATTGCCGTCTTTACCAATCCTATTCACTACAACAACATAAGCCTGATTCTCAATAGCTCGTGCCTGCGCTAAGGTACGCAAAACCTTAATACGTGCCTCCGGAAAATTGGCAATAAAAATTAAAACATCATAATCAAAACTGTTCTCCTGAAAACGATTCCGAGACCATAACGGAAAACGAACATCATAACAAATTTGCGGTAAAAACTTCCACCCCTTACGCTCTACAAATTGTCGTTTATTACCGGGCGTGCATATTGCCTTTTCATTACCGAAAAAAAGATGTCGTTTATCGTAATGAGCCAAAACACCATCGGGCGTTACCCAAACTAAACGATTGAATATCTTATCTCCTTCTTTAATCGGCAAACTTGCAACAATGTCCGCTTCGCGTTGAGAACTGATTTCGTGAAGAAAATTAATCGTGTTCCCCTCCATACTTTCCGCATACTGCCCAAAAGAAGAAGAAACACCTACATTAAATAATTCGGGAAATATTATAACATCTACATTTTTCTTGAAATCATCTAACATTTGTCGGTAATGCTCCAAATTTTTTTGAACGGCATTCGGCTTAATATCTGACTGAACAAGAGCAAAACGTAAAAACATAGCATATTTTTTTTAGAGAAACTTCCTTACTACTATCCTACACTACCTTCCATACTAATGGATAATAATTTTTGTGCTTCAACAGCAAACTCCATCGGTAATTTATTAAGCACCTCTTTGGCATAACCATTGACTATCAAACTAATAGCATTCTCGCTGCTTATCCCACGTTGCTGGCAATAGAAAAGTTGTTCGTCTGAAATTTTAGACGTTGTCGCTTCGTGTTCCAAAACAGAGGATTTATTATGACATTCTACGTAGGGCCACGTGTGAGCTCCACATTTATCCCCCATTAAAAGCGAGTCGCATTGGGAGAAATTTCTTGAATTTTCGGCTTGCTTAGTAACTTTAACTAAGCCACGATAGCTATTTTGACTTTGTCCTGCTGAAATTCCTTTGGAAACAATCGTACTTTTCGTATTTTTTCCGATATGTATCATTTTTGTCCCGGTATCCGCTTGCTGAAAATTGTTGGTAACAGCCACAGAATAAAACTCTCCGATAGAATTATCACCTTGTAAAATACAACTCGGATATTTCCACGTAACAGCAGAACCGGTTTCAACTTGTGTCCACGACAATTTGGCATTATCTCCACGACAGATGCCACGTTTTGTAACAAAATTATAGATTCCTCCATTCCCGTCTTTATCGCCAGGGTACCAATTTTGAACGGTTGAGTACTTCACCTCGGCATCTTTCTCTACAATAATCTCGACAATAGCCGCATGAAGTTGATTTTCATCTCGTCTAGGGGCGGTACAACCTTCCATATAGCTAACATAAGAGCCTTCTTCCGCTACAATGAGCGTGCGTTCAAACTGTCCTGAATTTTCGGCATTAATTCTAAAGTAAGTGGATAATTCAATCGGACTGCGAACCCCTTTCGGAATATAACAGAATGAACCTTCACTGAAGACTGCCGAATTTAAGGCTGCGAAAAAATTGTCGGAAGGCGGAACAACCGAACCTAAATATTTTTTCACTAAATCCGGATATTTTGCAACAGCCTCACTGATAGAGCAAAAGATGATACCTAATCGCTCTAAACTCTCTGAAAAGGTTGTTTTCACCGACACAGAATCTATCACAGCATCAACAGCGACACCTGCTAACTGCTTCTGTTCTTCAAGGGAAATCCCCAATTTATTAAATACATTTATCAATTCGGGATCTACTTCATCTAAACTCGCTAAGCTCTTTTTACGCTTCGGAATTGCAAGATATAAAACATCTTGATAATCAACCTTTTTATAATTAAGATGCGCCCATTCCGGCTCTTTCATCGTAATCCACTTGCGATAGGCTTTCAAGCGAAACTCAAGTAACCAAGACGGTTCACCTTTTCGCTCGGAGATTTTTCGAATGATATCTTCATTAATTCCTCTAGGAAAATCTTCAATTTCAATATCGGAAACAAAACCGTATTTATAGTCACTTGAAGTAATATCCTCAATCAGTTCGGCATTATTATTTTCAATCTGTTTTGTTGGAGGTACTTTTTTCATGAACTTCATAGAGAAAAACAAAAAAACATCTGGATTTACGCTGCAAAAGTACTAAAAATAAAAACATCCATCTATTTTTATTATTTTTGCATTCGCATAATTTCAAGGCAGATTATGCGTTAACCTAATTGTAAAATACTAAATTAAAATTATTATGACTATCAATTATTGGATAATATTTATAGTTTTCATGATTTTGAGTTTGATTGTCGGACAAACTCTGAAATCAAAATTCAAAAAATACTCTAAGGTTCCGTTACATTCCGGGCTATCCGGTCGTGAAGTTGCTGAAAAGATGTTAGCAGATAATGGGATTACCGATGTTCGTGTTATTTCCACCAAAGGATTTCTTACTGACCATTATAATCCGGTTAATAAGACTCTAAATTTAAGCGAGGCGGTTTACACGGAGTGTAGTGTTGCAGCAGCGGCAGTAGCCGCCCATGAATGCGGGCACGCCGTACAGCATGCTACGGCTTATCGCTGGCTTACTATGCGTTCCTCCATGGTGCCAATCGTACAGTTCGGAGCATCATGGTCACAATGGATTCTGCTCATCGGATTATTCCTATACACTACCTCATCCTATTTCGGTTATTGGCTTCTCATTATCGGTATAGTTTTATTCGCTCTCACTACCCTTTTCTCTTTTGTTACATTACCTGTCGAATACAATGCCTCCAAACGTGCTCTTGATTGGCTAAACAATACAGGATTGACTACAGGTCAAGAACACCAATACGCAGAAAACGCTTTACGCTGGGCAGCAAGAACATACGTAGTTGCCGCCTTGGCTTCGTTAGCAACACTACTATATTACATTTCACTCATCGCACGAAGATAAACCGCAGTTAAAAAGTTCGTCTTTTCCTTTATTTATCCCCTACTTCTCAACGAAAATCTCTTTTACTATAAGTCATAAAGAGAAAATTAATTATATTTTTGAACTATAATTATATCTTGATATTTATAAAACACTATTTTTGCAAATAAAAAATATTATGAAACGGATTTTAATTTTTACTTTAGTTTTATCCTATTTTGTAGGGAATGCTCAAAACATAGAGCTATTATACAACGGCAATGTTGTTGGAGACACCCTCGAAATAGAAGTTGAGAATTTACTAACTCGAAATGATATTTACATTGACATTGTAAATCTCTCTACGCGTCCGGTGGACGTTAAAGTTCGAAAAACGGAACTCTCTATTTTAGAAGGGACAGAAAACAGTTTTTGCTTTGGAACATACTGTTTTGAGACGAACGAATCCCACGTTGCTTTTACAATTCCCGCTCAAGATACGTTTTCACAGGCTACGCAAGGCACAAATGCGTTTCACATCACCTACATGCCTTTTAACCAAATCGGCATTTCTTATATTCGTTATACTTTTTTCAATGAACTATTTCCTGAGGATAGCGCCGCCTTTGTTGCCAAGTTGGTTACTTCACCAACCTCAAATATTATAACGATGGCGACAACGGAAATAGCAATTTATCCTAATCCTGCACATACGGATTGGGTTACTTTTTCCTTTAACAATACACCGCTGAATAACCCGAATTTGGCGATTATCAACGCGAAAGGACAACTTATCTATTCTCGTTCTGTTTCGCAAGCTGAAAATCGCGTGAAAATTGACATCTCTCACTTTCCCGCAGGCATATATTTCGGTCTGTTAGAAAATAAGGGCACTATTTATGCCTCGCAAAAATTTATTATTCAATAAGTTGTCGATTTTATATTAATCTATTTCCCGCACTAAAAGGATAATAATTTTAATTTTCTTTTGGGCGTGCCCCCTCGCTACGCTCGGGGTCGGTCTCCGCCTACAAGTACGCGGTCGCAAGCCGTGGGGACGCAAGGCGGCAAAAAGAGCTTACAAGCTCGCT
>DUOL01000094.1 GCA_012838875.1 Bacteroidales bacterium
CCCCACGGCTTGTGCCCGCGGACTTGGAACCGGGCGCCGACCCCGAGCGTAGCGAGGGGGCACGCCCTAATAAAAATTAAAAAAATAACTTATAAATAAAAGATGTTTTTAGTTATTCTTCAGCTGTTTAAATTTCTCCAGCCCTTTGTTTAGGAAGTCGAGATAATTTTCGATATCCAATTCATAATACGTAGGACCTTCTAGAATGCGTCCGTAAGAATCGGTGATAATGTAGCAGGGCTGTGAGTTTTCCTTATAAATAGTATTTTGAATAAACATATTTTTGCTTCCGAGGGTGAAGACCGTATCGCCGTCTGCGTCAGTAATTCTATCTTCGGGCAATAGCTTAACAGTTTTATCGTCAACATAGAGTGCCAGCAGAACAAAATTCTCCGCTAAGATATCGCGTACTCGTTTATCAATCCAGACTGCATTTTCAACATTTCTACAATTAACGCAGCCATGTCCGGTGAAATCGATAAAAATGGGTTTATTCAACTTTTGCGCAATTCTCAATCCTTGCTCATAGTCGAAATAGCCTTTCATACCGTGGGGCAACTTCAGTTTCTCGCCATATTTAGGTGTTTCATCAAGAAAATAGGTAGCATTTTTGGACTCTTCACGGACAATCTGGCTCACATCAAAATCTTGTGTCGTCATGGGAGGCAACCAACCGGAAATGGCTTTTAGCGGAGCACCGAACATACCGGGAATAAGGTAGACAACGAAGGCAAAAGTAAAGATGGCTAAAATAAATCGCACCCAGCTTTTTTGGTAGGGCATTTCATCATCTAACGGGAAGCGTATTTTGCCTAAGAAATAAAATCCTAATAAGGAGAAAATTACAATCCAGAAAGCCAAATAGACTTCGCGGTCTAGGATTCCCCAATGATACGCTTGGTCGGGAACATTTAAAAATTTAAGTGCAAAGGCAAGTTCGACAAATGCCAGGGTAACTTTGAGAGTGTTCATCCAGCCTCCCGACTTAGGAAGTGATTTAAGCAGTTCAGGGAAGAAGGCGAAAAAGGTGAACGGAATGGCAAAAGCCAAGGAAAAGCCGAACATTCCGATGATTGGCTTTAGTAGCGAGCCTGATGCCGCGTTAAGAGCCACAGCACCTGCGATAGGTAATGTACAAGAGAATGAAACGAGAACAAGGGTCAGTGCCATGAAAAATACCCCAATCAGCCCGCCGCGGGACTCCATCTTTGATGATTTGTTGACCCATTTACTTGGCAATGTAATCTCAAAATAGCCGAAGAGAGAAATGGCAAAAATGACGAATATCAGGGCAAACAGGACATTCGGGAGCCAGTGCGTACTCAAAATATTTGATAATCCTGCTCCGAAGATGATAGATAAAATGATTCCAAAAGTTACATAAATTAAGATGATAGATAATCCGTAGACAAGGGCGTAACGTTTAGCTTGTTTGCCCGTTTTCATAAAAAAGGAAATTGTCATGGGAATCATCGGGAAAACGCAAGGAGTGAGTAAACCGACTAAGCCTCCGAGAAAAGCGAAAAGGAAAAACACCAACAACGACTCTTCTTTCTCTTCTTCATTCACCCCCATATTTTCTTGTGCGGGCGCATTTTGCCCGGCAGCTGAGCCGTCTTTATTTGTATTCATTAAAGCTAATGAATCTGCCGACTGATTTGGTAAATCGTTTTTATCATCGGCTAAAACGGCACTATCCGCATTAGAATTAACGATATCAAACGCAAATTTTTTCTCTATCGCAACGCACCGTCCTTCGATACAAACTTGGGCATCAATTTTTCCTTTAACTTGAAAGTTCGTTTTAGACTTTATTTTTATTCGTTGCTTAAAGGTTACTTTATCTGCGAAATACTTAGATGTATCTTTAAAAACGGGGTCATACTTAACTATCGGTTTCGGTTCCCAGACCGTTCCGATACGTGAGTAGTTATTATTTTCTACAAAGGTAAATTCCGTAGGAAGTTCGATACCATTATTATGGTGTTGCGAATAGAGGTGCCAACCTTTTTGCAATTTTGCAGAGAAGAAGAGTTCTGCTTCGGTCTCTGACTTTGTATTTATTTTAAAATCCCAAGAAATTGGAGTTTCTTGTGCTAAAACTGTAGAACTTCCTATTAAAAACAGAAAGTTTAAGAAAAAGAGAATTTTTTTCATAAGAAATGATAAGAAATAAGATTTATTCTTTTTTGTGGTCGATTCTCATACCATAGAATGAACGATAAACAAAAAATAGCCCTATCAATAAAAAGAGTACGCCAATATATGGTGTAATATCGACTGTATCAAAAAAGGACATTTTCTGATTAGCATCGGCAAGTGCTTGGCTTGAGTTTTCGGTGAATGCTTGTGCTTTCAGCTTAAGGTGGACGGCTATTTCCACGGCTAACAAGCCAAAAAGGGTTGAAAACTTAATAATAGGGTTCATTGCAACGGAAGCGGTATCTTTGTATGGATCACCGACTGTATCGCCGATAACTGCGGCGGCGTGCAAATTTGTATTTTTTTCTCTTAAATCGACTTCAACGACCTTTTTCGCATTATCCCATGCTCCGCCGGCATTTGCCATATAAATAGCTTGGAAGAGTCCGAAAATTGCAATTGAGATGAGGTAGGCAACAAAGAAGTTCGGGTCAAAGAAAGCGAAAGCAAGGGTTAGCGTAAATATAACAATGAAGATATTAATCATACCTTGTTGTGCATAGCGTGTACAAATACGGACGACTGTTTTAGAGTCTTCGATATCTGCTTCCTTTTTACTTAGGTTTAAATTTCGTTTAATAAATTCCACGGCTCTGTATGCTCCGGTAGTAACTGCCTGAATAGAAGCTCCGCTAAACCAATAAATGACAGCGCCTCCTGTAATAAATCCCAAAATAACGGGGGCATCGGTAAGGTTTATTTGTAGAAGTCCCAATTCTTTTAATAGCAGAATAATTGCGAAAATCATAGTTGTGGCGCCGACAACGGCAGTTCCGATGAGGACCGGCTTAGCTGTTGCC
The DNA here is from genome assembly GCA_012838875.1 of Bacteroidales bacterium. Taxonomy (GTDB): domain Bacteria; phylum Bacteroidota; class Bacteroidia; order Bacteroidales; family WCHB1-69; genus DUOL01. The sequence continues at coordinate 3,003 of DUOL01000094.1, forward strand.
TTAAAGGTATTTCCTGCTCCGTCATTAGCTTCTAAGTAGTGTTTTCCTTTTTCAAAATCGGGGATAAATCCGAATTCTTCTTCAATTTCCGATTTAATGCCCGGTAGTTGTTCAATTTGCGAAAGTTCAAATACGGATTGTGCGTTGTCGGTAACGGGACCGTAGCTATCTACTGCTATCGTAACGGGTCCCATGCCCAAAAATCCGAACGCGATTAGTCCGAAGGCAAAAATGGACGCATACTCATCGAAAATGGATAAATTAGAGGTAGAAATAAAAAAGCCTACTAGCATTAAGCCGACCATAACAATTCCTTGCCAAAAGGCACTAAAATTTCCGGCAACAATACCGGATAAGATATTGAGAGATGGCCCGCCTTCTCTTGATGCTGACACAATTTCCTGAACGTGTGTAGAGTTTGAACTTGTAAAAATCTTGGTAAATTCCGGAATAATAGCTGCCGCCAACGTTCCGAGACTTATAATAGAAGCTAATTTCCACCACAAATCGGGGGTATATGCATTTGCTACTGAATTATTAGCAAGGAGAAAATAACTAACCAAATAGGTTACAATGATAGAAATAAAAGAAGTAATCCAGATAAGTGAAGTTAAAGGAGCTTCAAAATTAAATTTGATACTATTTTTATATTTTGCGGAAGAGATAATCTGGTTTATCTCATAAGAAAAGATAGAGGTCAACACCATTAAGATACGCATAACGAATATCCAGGTAATCAATAGACTTTGAATTTCAAAAGCACTCGGAATTGCCAATATAATAAACGAAATCAATGCAACGCCTGTAACGCCGTAAGTTTCAAATCCGTCTGCTGTCGGTCCGATACTGTCTCCTGCGTTGTCGCCGGTACAGTCGGCAATAACGCCCGGATTTCTGGGGTCATCTTCGCCAATTTTAAAAATCACCTTCATTAAATCGGAGCCGATATCGGCGATTTTCGTAAAAATACCGCCTGCGATACGTAAAGCACTTGCTCCCAACGATTCGCCGACAGCAAAGCCTATTAAACAAGCGCCGGCGCTTTCTGACGGAACAAAAAGTAAAATAAAGAGCATCATAATCAGTTCGATAGTAATGAGCAATAGTCCCACACTCATACCCGATTTTAGAGGTAGAGATACGATTTTCCACGGTTTTCCTTGCAGGGACGCAAACGATGTTCTACAATTAGCTAAGGTGTTAATTCGTATTCCAAACCATGCGACAATGTACGACCCGAGAATCCCGAGAACCGTCCACAATAGTATTAGAGAAACAGCTCCCAATGATTTGGCGTTTAAAACTCCAAAATAAAAAGCTATAATAACACCGACAATGATAAATAAGAGGAATAAAAATCTTCCTTGTTGTAGTAAATATGTTTTACAAGTAGCATAAATAGTATCTGCTACTTTTTTCATTGATTTATGAACCGGGTATCTACGAATTTTTATAAATTGAGACATTCCATAAAACAGTCCAAGAAAGACAATGAGCGATCCCCAAAAAAGAAGTTCCCAACCTGATAAATAACCATTAAAAAAAGAGATATTTCTTAAATTTGGTAAAATTATATCCGCTTCACTCGCAAATGTAAGCAGAGGTAGTGTGAGCACTGAAAAAAGAATAAACAGTTTTTTCATAATATAACTTATTGATTATTAAAGATTTTAAATTTTAAGATTGTATTAAAATTATTTCGAAATAAAAATAATATTTACTCAATTATCATTTTGCAAAGTTAATTTTTTTTTGAATAGACTACAATTCAGATTATTATAAAGGTTATTTTTGGGGTAAATTTACAAGATTTTCACCATCTTCTCCCAATTATTTATATTTTCAAAATTGCTAAAATTCAACGATAGAAGAAAAAAGAGACTGTCTCAGAAGTAATGACAGCCTCTTTTAAAAGCACAATTATTTATTTTGGGGATTATTTATTTACTTGGAAGGTTTTATCCCCATTTTTAAAGAAATTAACAATTTGTTGAGCGGCGGCTAATCCTGCATTCACGTTAGCTTCGGCAGTTTGAGCACCCATTTTTTTAGGTGTTGCGAAGAAGCGTATACCGAATTTTTCCACCATTGTAGCATTATTATCGGGAGCGATGTCGGTACAATATTTCAAATCCGTACGTTCTTCCATAATTTTCACCATTTCTTCTTCATTAATCACCTCTTTTCTTGCGGTATTCACTAAGCAACCGCCTTTAGGCATAAGAGAAAGTAAGTTATAACCGATAGATTTTTTAGTTTCGTCATTAGCAGGAATATGCAAAGAGATATAATGACAATTTTTATACAGCTCTTCTACCGTATTCACCGGAATAACGCCTTCATTTTTCATTTTATCGGCACTCACGTACGGGTCAAAAGCGTACACTTCCATTCCGAATCCTTTAGCGATATGTGCTGCCAAACGGCCTACGTGTCCATACGCATGGATACCTAATTTTTTACCTTTCAATTCTCCGCCTGTTCCGGCAGTAAAAGAGTTTCTTGCCATAAACACCATCATTCCGAGCGCAAGTTCAGCCACAGCGTTGGAGTTTTGTCCGGGTGTATTCATAGCCACAATCTTTTTAGCGGTACAAGCATCAAGGTCAAGGTTATCGTAGCCGGCGCCGGCACGAACTACAATTTTTAATTTTTTAGCTGCGTCTACTACGGCAGCAGTTACTTGGTCGGAACGCACAATCATAGCGTCTGCATCGGCAACGGCGGCGTAGAGTTCTTGCACATCAGTATATTTTTCCAATAAACAGAGTTCCATGTTAGCTTGCTCTGTTATTTTTCGAATACCATCGACAGCCTCTTTGGCAAATGGTTTTTCAGTAGCTAATAATATTTTCATAGTTATAAATTTTATTTATTTAATTTTTCAAATTCTTGCATAGCAGCAACTAATGCTTCTACACTTTCTTTCGGGCAGGCATTATAGAGAGATGCTCTAAAACCGCCTACAGAACGGTGTCCTTTGATACCAACCATGCCGCGTTCTTTAGCAAAAGCCATAAAAGCCTCTTCTTTATCTTTGTATGGTTCAGCCATTACAAAACCCACATTCATTATAGAACGGCTATCTTTTTCGGCAGTTCCGACAAACATTGAATTGCGGTCAATTTCGTTATATAACATCATCGCTTTTTCTTCATTGCGTTGTTGCATAACTTTAACACCACCATTTCTTTTCACCCATTTTAAAGTTTCATTCATAACAAGAATAGAGAAAACGGGAGGGGTATTAAACATAGAACCGTCATCAATATGCGTTTTATAATTCACCATTGTAGGCAAATAACGTGATACTTTTCCGAGAGCCGATTCTTTAACAATAACAAAAGTAACTCCGGCGGGTCCTACATTTTTCTGAGCTCCACCATAAATTAACGTATATTTTGATACATCAATAGGGCGACTCATAATATCTGAGGACATATCGGCGATCAGTGGAATGGGGGAATCGATATCTTCACGAATTTCCGTTCCGTAAATGGTATTATTCGTAGTAATGTGGAAATAATCGGCATCTGTAGGAATCGTATATTTTTTGGGAATGTAATTGAAAGTTGTATCGGCAGAAGAAGCAACAATTACCACTTCTCCGAACGCTTTAGCTTCCTTAATAGCTTTTTTTGCCCAAACACCGGTTTCTAAATAAGCTGCTTTTTTCTCCATAAAATTCATAGGAACCATATAGAATTGTGTGGACGCACCGCCACCGAGAAAGAGAACTTGATAGCCTTCGGGAATATTTAAAAGCTCTTTCCATAATGCTACGGTCTCATCCATAACGGCTTGCCACTCTTTGGAACGGTGTGAAACTTCAATAACTGACATTCCTGTTCCGACAAAATCTTTTAACGCTTCGATAGAGGCGTTAATTGCTTCTTTGGGAAGGACACATGGTCCTGCATTAAAATTGTGTACTTTCTTCATAATAAGGTATTTATATTGGTTTATGTTTTTTTTTAATTCTTTGCAAATATACGTGATTTTTTTGGATTAAATGACTATGAAAAAATATTTAATATCAAACAGATAAAATAAAAACCTATTTTTGCAAACTTATTCTTCAATTAACATGCCCCACTCTATCATTTTACTACAAAACGGCATTAAATTAGTACATCAGGAAGTTAATTCTCCGATAGCACATTTTGGCGTTTTGGTCAATGCGGGCACCCGAGACGAGCCGGACAGCCTGATGGGACTTGCCCATTTTATCGAACATACCATTTTTAAAGGAACTAAAAAGAGAAAAGGATTTCAAATTCTAAAACGTTTGGAAGATGTCGGTGGCGAACTTAACGCAAGCACCTCAAAAGAGGAGACCTATTTCCACGCCTCTTTTTTGCACCAAGATTACCCACGAACTTTGGAACTACTTGCCGATATTCTTTTCAATGCCACCTTCCCCGAAAAGGAGATTGAGAAAGAAAAAGATGTTATTATCGAAGAGATAAATTATTATAAAGACACGCCTATCGAATTTCTTTTCGATGATTTTGAAACCGTTATTTTCCAAAACCACCAATTAGCAAGAAATATTCTCGGAACAAAAAGTACGATAGCAAAAATCAAACAAAAAGATATTATTGCTTTCATTCATCGCCATTACACGCCGGAAAACATGGTACTCTCCTCTATCGGCAATATTGCAACTCCGAAGTTGGTTAAAATGTGCAATAACTATTTTGCAGCTTTAAAATATCAGCATGATGAACTGCCTAAAAGAGTTCCGTTTACAGACTATAAACCGCAATTTGTCAAGAGAAATAAGAAAAATGCTCAAGCCCACATTTTGTTAGGTAATCTTGCCTATCCCTATAAAAGTGAAAAAAAGTATCCATTTCTTCTTCTCTCCAATCTAATCGGTGGTCCCGGCATGAGTACACGGCTAAATATGATGTTACGAGAGAAAAAAGGATTGGGTTATTCCGTTGAGGCAAATTATTCCACTTTTTCCGACACGGGATTATTTACCATTTATATTGGCTGCGACCATAATGAAGTCGACAAGTGTATTGAGTTGACTTATAAAGAATTAGAAAAAATCCGCACGAATAAATTAGGAGTTTTACAACTTCAATATGCTAAAAAGCAACTTATCGGGCAAATTGCCATTGCCGGCGAGTCTAAATTGGCGGAGATGCTGGCAAACGGTCGTTCCGCTCTACATGGCGACGAAGTAGAGACAATAGACGAAACCATTCAAAGAATTGAAAATGTTACGGCTAATGAAATATTGCAAGTTGCGAATGAGATTCTGCAAAAAGAGCAGTTCTCCACGCTGCTATACGCTAAGAATATTTAGGAGTTAATTTCGCTTAATTTCCTTCACTTTATTTAACACGCTAAGAATCAAGATAAAAATTAAAAACTAACAGGATTTCGTAAATTTTCCACTTCATTTATTTGCTAAGCATTTTTAGATATTGCTTCGTTTGATTGCCTTTGTTACACAATAAATCTAAAATGGATAAATTGGAAATAAAACCGTGTCTGTCGTCAAATACTTGTTTATATTTTTCTTGATTTGCAAAAGGATAACTCGGGCGGTTACGATTTTTCGGATGAATAAGCGCCCTATAGTCTAACATAGGCATTTCATAAGAAGCCTGAAATTCTTCGGTAAATAAAATTTTTTTATTAATTTGGCACAATTTAAGTAAAACAGCTAAGAGTTCCGTGTTGAAATCAAGTAGAAATTTATGTTTTTTCTCGTAAAAAGGTTGAAAATAGTCTTGAAAATAGAGGAAAAAGGGGCTATTGTTATAGGCTGCCGTAATGGCTCGCCAGTGTTGCTTTTGCCATTCCGTTTTATAATCTACCTCAACATCTCTAATTTTAGTTTTACTGTGATTTTGAACCACCGGAATAGAGAGTTGCTGAACACCGTTAGCAGTAACAATTAACATCCTATTTCTATAGGATTGTCTCTGATAATTTTCATCGCCTTCGATAAAAACGGCAGATTTATTTTCAATAAGTGCTATATATTCTATTGGGGGAAAATAGGCGGTAGTGAGAATAAGATTCATTATTATTTAGGAAATTGTTGTAAAAAAAGATAAAAAAACAAAAATAGCTTTTTCCATTTATCTTTTTTCAAAATCCACCTTTAAATGAGTTTTATTTTTTCTATTTTCTCTATTATTTGATAAAGTTTTTTACAATTCACCTAATAATTGAATATTTTGTGTTACTTTTGCTCATCAAAAAAAATCATTATGTCAAGTTATTTATATCAGAATGTCAACAAGGTAACCACCAATATTCTGCAAAGGATGCGGAAAGAGGGAGAGAAAATTGCGATGTTAACGGCTTACGATTATTCAATGGCACGCTTATTAGACATGGCAAAGATTGATGTTATTTTGGTAGGCGATTCTGCGGCTAATGTCATGGCGGGACACAAAACCACGTTACCTATCACCCTTAACGAAATGATTTATCACGCCTCTTCGGTGGTTCGGGCAACGGAACGGGCTTTAGTTGTAGTTGACCTACCTTTCGGGACTTATCAAGGTAATTCCAAGGAGGCGCTAAATTCGGCCGTTCGAATTATGAAAGAGTCGGGTGCTGACGCCGTGAAATTGGAAGGCGGCATTGAAATTCAAGAGTCTATTGACCGTATTCTAAGTGCGGGCATTCCTGTTATGGGACATCTCGGACTAATGCCTCAATCGATTAATAAATTCGGCACTTACACCGTACGAGCAACGGACCCGAAAGAAGCCGAAAAGACAATTTCTGACGCGAAAATCTTGGAACAACACGGCTGTTTTGCAGTCGTTTTGGAGAAAATCCCGGCAAAACTTGCAAAGGAGATTACCGATTCTATCTCAATCCCCACTATCGGCATCGGGGCAGGACCCCACGTGAACGGACAAGTTCTTGTACTACACGATATGTTAGGTATTACACAAGAATTTTCACCTCGTTTTTTACGAAGATATCACGACCTTACCCGCGAAATTGTGGACGCCGTCAGTCATTACATCAAAGATGTAAAAGAAGAAGATTTTCCCAACGAAAAAGAACAATATTAGTACAAAAAATCTATTTTAAAGTATGATATGAGTGATATTGCAGAACGGATTCTTTACGAAGATAATCATATCATCATTATCAATAAAAATGCGGGAGAGATTGTCCAAGGGGATAAAACGGGCGATGTTCCGCTGTCGGAAAAAATCAAAGAGTTTCTAAAAGAGAAGTATCAAAAGCCGGGCAATGTTTTCTGTGGCGTCATTCATCGCCTTGACCGCCCCGTGAGCGGAATCGTTATCTTTGCTAAAACATCGAAAGGACTGGCGCGAATGAACGAGCTTATTAAAAATCGGGAAATAAAGAAAATTTACTGTACTATCGTAGAAGGGAAATTGGAAAAAAAAGAGGATTTCTTGAGACATTTTTTGCATAAAAATGAAAAATTAAACAAAAGTTTTGTCGTTTCTGAAGAAAAAAATGGACAATTAGCCGAACTACACTATAAAGTGATTAAAGAGTTACAATTTTACTCTATTGTTGAAGTCGAACTGTTAACCGGGCGTCATCACCAAATTAGAGTCCAACTATCAACGATTGGGAACGCAATCAAAGGAGACGTCAAATACGGGGGCAAACGCCCAAACCGCGACCTCTCCATTTCTCTTCATGCTCGCAGTATCGAATTTACACATCCCATTTCTAAAAAACAGATTTCTATTTCCGCACCATTTCCAAAAAACGATTTATGGAAAGAAATTGATAATAAAGAACCTATTTCGCAATAAATTTAGCAATTTTACATTCAATTTTTAATTATTCGATTGAAAAATGAAAAAAACAGTCTGCAACGAAGGAATTGTACGCAAAATAGATGGCGAAAACGTTACTGTTGAAATCACCGTTCATTCCGCTTGTGCCAACTGCCACGCCAAATCCCTCTGCTCCACTTACGATAGGAAGCAAAATCTAATTCACGCCATCAGTTTAACTCCCGAAAATATAGCTGTCGGTGAAAAAGTTACCGTTTCTATGCAACAAAGTATGGGTAGTAAAGCAGTCGTCATCGGATACTTTTTGCCGTTAGTCGTTTTGCTACTTTCACTCATTCTCTCCTATAAAATTTCCAAAAATGAATTATTAAGTTTTTTCATAACTTTGGGGGCCACCGGGTTATACTTTTTTTTCGTTTGGCTATTTAGAAAAAAAATTGAGAAACAGTTTATCTTTTACGTTCATAAAATCGAAGAAGATTTATAAAGATAAGAACCTCAACTCAAGAAATTGAGAGATTAATAAAATTGAATTGAGGCACGATACAAGACGATAAATCGTTATCAATAAATTTTTAAATACCTTTACGATTAAATTTTAACAAAAGCCAATATTAATTTTTGTACTTTTGCAACAGAATAAAAAAAATCATAGTATGAAGAGTGACGAAAAATTGTTTAGTGAATTTCCTCCGATATCAACTGAAGAGTGGGAAGAAGTAATAAATCGTGATTTAAAAGGAGCTGATTACGAAAAAAGATTAATTTGGAAAACCGATGAAGGGTTTCAAGTGCGTCCCTATTATCGTGAAGAGGATTTGGTAAATTTGCAACATTTGAATAACGCCCCCAATCAATTTCCATACACACGCGGCTATAAAACGGAAAAAAACTGTTGGAATATTGTTCAAGAGATAAAAGAGACAGATAGCAAAAAGGCGAACCTTATTGCTCGAGACGCTATCGCAAAAGGAGCAAATACTTTGTCCTTTTCTGCTCAGAAGATTAAAAAATATGAGGATTTCTGTCAATTATTATCGGAAATTCCTCTCGAAAAATATGGCGTTCAATTTTATAATGTTACCAATCCGCTTCCATTCATTAACGACTTCATTCAATATATTGAAAATAACAAATTGAATAAAGAGTTAATTAGAGGATTTATTGATTTCGACTACATCACGCATTTACTAAAACATAAGAAATACTATAAATCGGCAAAAGACGATTTTGAAACCTTAGTTAAATTAGTAACCCTCACCGAAGGGTTACCCAATTTTCAAGTAATTAATTTGGGAGGTATCGTTCTTCATCATGCCGGAGCTTCCTTGATTCAAGAAATCGGTTATTCGTTAGCTATTGCTAATGAGTATTTAGCTCTCTTAACCGACCACGGGTTTGGCGTAGATGCCATTGCTTCAAAAATGAGTTTAACGCTATCTGTCGGCTCAAATTATTTCATGGAAATCGCAAAATTGAGAGCTGTTCGACTATTATGGTCAACATTAATAAAAGAGTATCAAGCCAAGACAGAAGCCTCTTATCAACTTCACATTAACTCCATCGGTTCAAAATGGAATAAGACCCTCTACGACCCGTACGTAAATTTGCTACGAAGCACAACCGAAGGCATGGCGTCGGCATTGGGCGGGGCTTCGTCAATTTCGCTTCAACCTTTTGACACTGTGTATAATAATGAGAATGACTTTTCTCAACGAATTAACAGGAACATTCAAATAATTTTAAAAGAAGAGGCATTTTTTGATAAAGTGATTGACCCGGCTGCCGGCTCGTACTATATTGAAAATTTAACCGATTCTATTGCTTCGCACGCGTGGGAACTGTTCAAAAATACAGTTGACGGAGAAGGTATTTTCTCCAAAATAGAAAATGGAGATATTAAAAAAGCAATTGAAGAGAGCTGTCAAAAACGAGATATGGATGTAGCCGCTCGAAGATACGTACTCGTTGGCACAAACCAATATCCGAACATTCAAGAGAAAATGTTAAACGAAATTGTTATTGAAACAGAACCGAAAAATGGAGAAGGACTAAAGTGCTATCGTGGCGGCGTTGCTTTTGAAGAATTGAGATTGGGAACCGAAAAATATGCAAAATCAAACGGCACGCCCAAAGTTTTCTTATTAAAAGTTGGGAATGTAGCTATGCGACAAGCTCGCGCCGGCTTTACCACTAACTTTTTCGGCTGCGCAGGATTTGAAATTGTTGATAACCAAGGATTCGAAAATATTGACGAGGGTGTTCAAAAAGCTATTGAGAGTCAAGCTAAGATTGTAGTACTGTGCAGCTCTGACGAAGAATACGAAACATTAGGTGTTGAAGCAATAAAAAAATTAAAAGAGAAAAATCCTAAGTTACTCGTCGTTATTGCCGGAAATCCGACTGCTATCATTGATATTCTCACAGCAAGCGGAGCCGATGATTTTATCCACGTTAAAACTAATTTATTGGCAAGTTTGCAAAATTTCCAACGTAAATTGAATATTATTTCCTAAATCATTAAAATAAATTAATAATGAAAGAGACAATTTTTAGAGCTAATCACGAAAAATTGGGAGCAAAAATGGTTGAATTTGCCGGCTTTTACATGCCTATCCAATACGAAGGACTATCCGTAGAGCATCAGCATGTGAGGAAAAAAGTCGGTGTTTTTGACGTTTCACACATGGGTGAGTTTATTGTGAAGGGCACCAATGCACTACCTCTTTTGCAATATATTACCTCTAACGACGTGTCAAAATTGACTCCCGGCAAAATACAATATTCTTGTTTCCCTAACGGGAAAGGAGGAATTGTTGACGATTTACTATTGTATCAAACAGCCGAACAAGAATATTTACTAGTAGTCAATGCGGCAAATATTGAAAAAGATTGGGCTTGGATAGCAAAACACAATGAAAAATTCGGAGCAACCATTGAAAATATTTCAGAAGAGATATCTTTATTAGCCGTTCAAGGACCGTTGGCTCTTAAAGCAATGCAAAAGCTGACCGATACCAACATCGAAGCGATGGAGTACTACACCTCTCAATATTTGACCTTTGCCGGCGTTCCTGATATTTTATTATCAACTACAGGATATACAGGTGCCGGTGGTTGTGAAATTTACTTTAAAAATAAAGACGGCGAAAAAATATGGAATGCCGTATTTGAAGCCGGTAAAGAATTTGATATTAAACCGATAGGCTTAGCCGCTCGTGACACCCTCCGCCTTGAAATGGGTTTCTGCCTTTACGGACATGAAATTGACGATACCATCTCCCCTATCGAAGCAGGATTAGGATGGATAACCAAATTCGTTGACCATAAGGATTTTATTGATAAAGATTACATGTTGCAATTGAAAGCCAACGGATTAAAACGTAAACTAATCGGCTTTGAGATGATTGACAGAGGAATCCCACGTATTGACTATGAAGTTTGCGACAAAGAGGGAAACAAAATTGGGATTGTTCGCTCGGGAACTTTCGGACCATCAATCAATAAATCAATCGGTACGGCATGGATAGATATCAATTTTGCCGCCCTTGACACCGAAATCTATATTAAAATTCGCGAAAAATTGTTAAAGGCAATCGTTGTTAAAATGCCTTTCTACAAAGGAGAATAGATAGATGCGATTTGCTTTATTTTTAATAACGCAAAGCTAAAACATGTTACAGCCCAAGAGCCATTTTTTTTGCAAAAATTGTGGAACGCAATCCGTGCGTTGGTTAGGGAGATGTCCTTCTTGCGGTGAATTTAATACTTTTGAAGAGGAGGTAATACACCGTGAAAAGC
>DUOL01000012.1 GCA_012838875.1 Bacteroidales bacterium
ATTCTTTTTGCCTTGATTTTTTGGTACTTTTGTATCAAGACAAAAGTACGAAGAGATTTATACCTTTTTTGTTACAATCATGTCATTCTCAACTTATTGAGCAATAGGTTTTTATAAAAAAACTCTTCAATTCCTAATTCATAGTTGATGATGTTTTCTAAGGTTTTATTGTACAGAAATTTTAAACTTTGAGCATTGCACACTTTTTGGGATACTACCAGAGAAAAAGCGAACGAAACCCAGATGAGCAAAGCGATCGAGAGCAAAAATGTAAATTATTGATAACTTTTTTGAAAAGGGGAAGTTTTGAGAGTAAAAAAGAGAAAAATAATAGATGAAAATGAGTTTTTTGTTTTTTTGAGCGACAAAGTCGCCAAAAAGCCCCCACTGAAAAAAGAAAATCCCGCAAAGCAGGGTTTAGCTTATCTTGGCTTGTACCAATTGTGCTTAATGTTAATCCATTTTACCTCTTTATTTCGTTTTTGCAACTCATTTTCATTGGCAAATCTAGCTAATGCCAATGTTTCAACATCTTTCAAATAAACAAATACATTTCCTTGCTCATCAACGTTCAATCGAGGAATTTTATACTGCATAAACGTTTGTGCTAATTGTTGAAGTTTTAGAGTGTCGGCATTGACAATGCTTTCTGTCATCCATTTTGCTTTTATTACTTGGTAGTTTTTTTTGTCCAACGTTACAACATAACATCCCACTTTTGAAGTATCTCTAACCAAATGTGGCGCATCTACAAAAATAATAGGATTTCTTTCGCTATCTCCGCCTCGAATAAAGACAGAAATATTTTTGAATTGAGAAAAATCTTCAAATTCATATTTAGCGAGAAACGTTTTTTCTTTGGATTGTCCAATACAACTATAGAAACATAACATCATTATCAAACAATTTGTTACTATCTGTTTTAACATACTCTATGATTTTAATAACCAAAACCTTTGAATTTTAACGGCGCTACAATAACTCTATAATACATACTCTTATAGCCGTGCTGCTTCGCATATCGTACTCCCATTCGTATAGAAAATTGGTCATCACGAGAATCAAATTGTCTCCGGTAACCATTAAACGAAGGATTTGCCAAACTATTCCAATGTGTCCCCATTCTTAATTCAAATGAAGTTAGCCCTAATGCTTTCCCTGCTACACCAAATAAAAAATTCCCAAAGTTCATGTGATTATGGGCTACCCCATCAACTAAAAATAGCATTGACGATGGTTGATTCAAAGGATTTGAACTTGCATCGAAATATTGGGCAGGTATTCCTGTGATTGTATTATAGGAAAAGTCAAATTTTCCTCCACCCTGACCTTCTTCTTTAATATAATCATATCTATTAGCCAAGTCATTATTATATACTTTATTTTCTTCGTTAAAAGCACCTGCTTTTGACAGCATACTTGTAATTTCGTTCTCCTGCACAAAATGAACTTTATTTATTGTTCCATTTTTAAGGTTGGCTACATCATTTTTGGGATCAGCAAATCTAAATGTTTGAGAAATATTACCGTTCTCGTCAATAATACGTCCCTTACGCCCAACAAAAGTATTATGCCACCAATTATCCTTTATCGTTCGTAAATAGTTCCCGTTCTCATCAAATTCTGAATAACTTCTGCCATCTGGGGCTATAAAATTCACCGGATTATTCGCACAATAGGCATAGGGAGTTAAGTTCGGGTATTTGTCACTCATCGGGTCTACGCTAAGCCAGATGCTTAGGTCGGGGTGGTAGAAGTAACGCAACGTTTCCATAATCTTTGAGGATTGATAGGGCAAAGGTAAATAAAAAAATGAAAGAATAGGTTCCTAATTAAACAATTCTCTTTTCTTCATAAAAACAAAATTAATTATATTTTTTAAACTATAATTTTGTCCGATGAATTAGGGGGCTAAAATAATTGTGCTCTTGCTCCATTAGGATTTGTTTTTTCATTGTCAAAAAGGTTAAAATCACCTGTTCGAAGATTTGATTTAAGAATCTCTTTAAAACCTGCATCCTGCAATCCTTCTTCATAAGTAGGTATGGTTGTCGGCATATTTCCATTATTATTAGATTTATAATAACCTACATATAAATCAACATAATTTGAATGAGCATAAAAATCAGCGACAGTATGCAATTCTTTTCCTAATGCAACGACATCATATCCTCCTATTTTTATGTTTACTGAACCGATATCAGCAATAATTCCATTAATTTTTGCATTTAGTTGATTCCATGTGGATTGAATTTGACTAAAATTTTGTCTTCCATCAAAATACGCGTAGGGGGTTAGGTTGGGGTGGTAGAAGTAACGCAATGTTTTCATAATCATTGGATTGATTGTGTAAATATAAATAAAAAAGTAGAAAAGCGGAAGGTGAAAGTTTTTGTCAGAAATTGGATTACTCGGGGCGCGACTTTGAGTCGCACCCCGAGTGAACATCACTTTATAATAGATTTCACTAGAACTATCAACGAAAAGTTTTATTTTTCAATGTGGCATCTAACAAGTTATCGCCTAATTGCAGTAATGTAAGAATAGTATATCTTGACACCAAATTCTTGAGTGTCTATTGAATTAATAGTATCAAAAACTTTTATATCAATATATAGTGATTCCCCTTGCTGACAAGTTTCAAAATCAAACAAAAAATCTTTACACGTAGGTAGATAGTATGAAACGTTATTATAACTAAATTCTAATGCAGTATGACTTTTAATATTAACTCCATAATTTGAAAATAGACCCATATCATAGGGGTTTCTTCCAATACTTTCATAAACAACCGGAATGTTTGATAATTCTGCTCTCCCATTATGAAAAGAGATATTATCAAATAAATTTCCATCCGATACAAAAGTAACAGAATAAAAAACTGTAATTAATAAAAAAAATATATTTTTCATAATAAAATAATTTTACTCATTTTCTTTTGGTTTTAAAGCCTTTGACTCTCTTATATGAGTTATTGTATAATCTCTTGTATAATCTCTTGAACAACGTCTTGCATATCTATTTTGTGATTTCCCTGTGATTTTGCCATCTTTTGAATCATAATACAATTTATTGTTCTCGCTTGTTCCACTTTCTGTATTTGAAGTAGCATTATCGTAAAAGGTAAAATAATTCCTATTCTCATCACTTCCTTGTCCTACTATTACAATAAAATGATCAGTTGTCTCATCATGATTGCCAGGATGACCAGGAGAATTATCAACCCCTGCTAAAACAGGAATACCTTGTTCAAGCGCATCGTGAATATATTGTATTGCCTTAGCTGTTTCTGTTTTATTAACACCTTTTTGTTCCGTATATACTCGATGGGTCGTAGATTCATAATAACTACCACAAGTATAGCCGACAACATTAAGTTGTTCTTTTGCTAAATCAAAACACTGTGTACCTTCCCGAAAACTAACGAACTTTTCTTTTGGAATAACAGAATTTATTTGTTTCCACGGTGGTTCGGTATGTGACCTCCCGTCTGGATCCATCAAAATTACCGGATTATTCGCACAATAGGCGTAGGGAGTTAAGTTTGGGTATTTGTCGCTCATCGGGTCAACGCTAAGCCAGATGCTTAGGTCGGGTTGGTAGTAGCGGGCGCCGAAGTAGGAGTAGCCCGTTTCGCTGTCTCGTTCCTTCCCGCTAAAGGTATAGCGGCTGCTCCACGTTGTGCTCCGTTGGTCTAC
>DUOL01000095.1 GCA_012838875.1 Bacteroidales bacterium
TGCAAACCTGACAACTATTTTTTGCTGAAAAACTAATACCTCATTCGTTTGGGTGGGGGAAGTTGTATCCTTTTTGCTAAAAATCGAGCTTTATTAGTGTATTTTTGTTAAAAATTATCTAAAAAAAGATAGAAAGTCATTACAAAAAATTTTTGACATATCAAAACTTTTTAGCTGCGGAATTTGGGAAATATATTAAACCAATCCTAATAATTCACCGATTACAAAATTACTACCGCAAATTAATATCAAATCCTCTTTTTTAGCACTTTGCTTTGCTAAATTATAGCTTTTCTCGACACTTCCGCCATTTACCGTTTTAAGAGAAAAAGGTTGAGCCATCTTTTCAACTATCGAAACTTCCATTGCTCGAGCACTGTTAGCTTGACAAAGATAGTAAGTAGCATTGTTTCTTGGGAGTAAAGAAAGCATAGCTTGTACATCTTTATCATTAGCAAAACCGAGTACAACATGCAAATAACGATAATCTGTTTCTTTTAATTGTTTCACAATTTCCACAAAACCCGCTAAGTTATGTGCGGTATCACAAATGGTGAGCGGATGCCGGTTTAATATTTGCCACCGCCCTTGGAAATGGACATTTTTAATAACATTTTCAATGGCAGAAATAATACATTTATCGGAAATAGATAGTTTTTCGCACAAATAAAGTGCGGCTTTTACAAAAGTGGCAATATTTTTCACTTGATAACTGGCAAGTAGCGGCGATTTTACATTTTCAGCAATTAGTGTGTCATTTTCAAAAATAGAGACGGTTTGGTGTGTAATCGGGGGGGCATTTTCAAATTTGGACGTAATTATCCTTATTTTTTCGGTTGTCAACAAAGTTGCATTTTTATCTTTTGCCACAGAAACAAAAACCGGCAAACTCTCTTTATCATATTCTCCTATGACAACCGGCACTCCTTTTTTAATAATTCCGGCTTTTTCGTGCGCAATTTTTTCAATACTATCGCCTAATAAAGCCGTGTGTTCCAAAGAAATATTGGTAATAATCGAAAGTTCCGGTATGATAATATTCGTGGCGTCCAATCTACCGCCTAAACCTACTTCAACGATAGCATAATCCACCTTTTTCTTTCTAAAATAGTCAAAGGCTAAAGCAACGGTTATTTCAAAAAAAGAGGGAGATATCGGCTGAAAAGATTCACGATATTGAGCAAAAAAGTCCACCACCTCATCTTCTGAAATTTCTCTTCCATTAACCTTAATACGTTCCTTAAAATCAACTAAATGAGGAGATGTAAAGAGTCCAACCTTATAGCCGGCTTCCTGAAAAAAAGAGGCTAATAGATTTGATACAGAACCTTTTCCATTAGTCCCGGCAACGTGAATTGATTTGAAATGGTGGTGAGGTTGCCCAACCACAGCCATTAAACTCTCAATATTCTCTAATCCCTCTTTATAAGCTTTATCGCCTATTTTATGATACATCGGATAGGCATGGAAGATTTCGTCGAGAATAGTTTGGTACATCAGTTTAGTTATTCACCCACATTATTTGCTTCGATTTGGAGAGCGGGAAAAATTCAATCGTTTGTGAGTAGTTAAGGAGATTTTGAATAATCAGTTTACTCGGCCTATAAATTTGTTGTGTTTTTATTTTTTTAAAACGGGTAATGCTTTTTTTCATAGGCAAAAAAATAAATTATAAATAAAACAGATAAAAAAGTAACGGTTATAACATTACAAATATTATAACTTGGGAAATAAAAAGTAA
>DUOL01000096.1 GCA_012838875.1 Bacteroidales bacterium
AGCGACTTTAGAAGCTCTTTTTGTCGCTTTGCGTCCCCACGGCTTCCGCCCGCGGACTTGGAACCGAAGACCGACCCCGAGCGTAGCGAGGGGGCACGCCCTAATAAAAATTAAAATCATTCCCTATCTTATGAACTTACGTAATCAACGAATAAGAAGTTCATTTTTACAAAATAGGACCATATTTCACCAAGTTTTTCCCTGCTTCCGTTTCGGTAAAATTCTCAAAATTTTGGATAAAAGAGTTTGCTAATTTTTTGGCATTTGCCGCGTATGCTTCTTTATCTTTCCACGCATTTTCGGGAATTAAAATTTTAGAATCTACGTTTGGAACAGCTGTCGGAACAGCAAGGTTAAACGGTTTTATCAAGGTTGTCTCCTGATTAACCAAGTCATCGTTTAAAATAGCCGTAATAATGGCTCGTGTATCTTTAATGGAAATTCGTTTGCCTACACCATATTCGCCGCCTATCCAGCCGGTATTGACGAGATAAGCCGTGGCATTATGTTCCGTAATTTTTTTAGCCAGCGCATCGGCATAAACCGTGGGGTGCAACGTTAAGAACGCCGCTCCGAAACATGAGGAGAAAGTCGGTTGCGGAGTAACAATTCCCCGCTCAGTACCCGCCAACTTTGCCGTATATCCGCTTAAAAAATAGTACATCGCCTGCTCCCTGCTAAGCACGGAAACGGGAGGCAAAACGCCAAAAGCATCTGCCGACAAAAAGATTATTTTTGTGGGATGCGGTCCCTTAGAGACGGGTTTTACAATATTGTCAATATGATAAATCGGATATGAAACACGCGTGTTTTCCGTCTTTGCTGCGGAGGTAAAATCGATATTCCCCTCTTCATCAACGACTAAATTTTCGAGTAAGGCATCTCTTTTTATTGCTCTGTAAATATCGGGTTCTTTTTCTTCGCTTAAATCGATACATTTTGCATAGCAGCCACCCTCAAAATTAAAGATTCCTTCGTCGTCCCAGCCATGCTCGTCATCACCGATTAATGCTCTGTCGGGGTCGGTAGAGAGTGTTGTTTTTCCTGTTCCGGAAAGTCCGAAAAAGATTGCCGTATCTCCTTTTTTACCTTGATTGGCTGAACAGTGCATAGTCGCCATTCCTTGTAGCGGTAAGAAATAGTTCATTATAGAGAATATTCCCTTTTTCATCTCGCCGCCGTACCAAGAACCGCCTATTAAGCCCATTCTTTCGGTAAGATTAAAAGCAACAAAGACTTCACTATTCAATCCTTGTTCTTTCCATTGCGGATTCACGGCTTTACAGCTATTTAAAATGATAAAGTCGGGTTTAAAATTCTTAAGTTCCTCTTCGGTTGGTCTGATAAACATATTTTTTACAAAATGTGCTTGCCATGCCACTTCGGTAACAAAGCGTATGTTTAACCGTGAATTTTCGTTAGCTCCGCAGAAACCGTCCATCACATATACCTTCTTGTTGCTTAGCTGTTTTTGACTAATTTTCTTAAGATGTTCCCAGATTTCAGGCGTAATCGGTTTATTATCCGAACCTTTTTTACCTTTTCCTGCCCACCACACCGTGTCGCGGGAAGTGTCGTCCATAACTACGTACTTATCTTTGGGAGAACGACCCGTGAAAATCCCCGTATCTACCGACAAAGCTCCCATTTTTGTAGGATATGCTTTTTCATAACCTTCTAACGTTGGGTCTAATTCATGTTCGTACAATTCATCATAAGACGAATTATGAAAAATTTGGGTAGGTCCTGTAATACCTAAAAGGGCTAATTGCTCTTCGATTGTTTGCATAATGTTTAATATATTGATTTATAATTGATTATATTTTCATTTTTAAAAAATTAGTCAATTGCAAATTTATAAAGTTTTATGTTATAAAAAAAATGAAATTCATTAAAAATTGTGAAGACTTACAAAAGCATTGCCCGAACGTTCAAAATAGCTTCTACCAATTTATCAATTTCATCTTTTGTGTTATATAAAGCAAACGAAACACGTAACGTTCCATCAATTCCAAGTCTATCCATTACAGGTTGTGCGCAATGATGCCCCGTACGGAGTGCAATACCGTATTTATCCAATAGAAAACCTGCATCGTATGGGTGTATTTTATTTAAGTTGAAAGATATAATTGCTGATTTCTCATCTGCTGTTCCTACTAATTTAAGTCCTTTAATTTCGGAAAGTTTTTCCGTTGCATACTCAAGTAATTGATGTTCGTAATCATAAATTCCCCTCAGTCCAACTTCATTGATATAATTAATGGCGCTGTTTAATCCGATAACGTCCGCCACGTTCGGTGTTCCGGCTTCGAATTTAAACGGTAGTTCTCCGTAGGTAGTTTTCTCGAAAGTTACCTTTTCAATCATCTCGCCGCCTCCTTGATAGGGAGGAAGTTTTTCCAACCATTTTTCTTTTCCATATAAAACGCCAATTCCCATCGGGGCGTACATTTTATGTCCGGAAAAGGCGTAAAAATCGCAATCTAAATATTGGACATCTACCGGAATATGAGAAACCGCCTGCGCTCCGTCAACAAAAACAGGAATATTATACAAATGAGCAATCTCAACTATTTCTTTAATTGGATTTATGGTTCCCAACGCATTAGAAACGTGAGTAACGGAGATGATTTTTGTCTTCTCAGTAATTAGGTCTTTCAATTTTTCAACATGAAGATTACCGTGGGAATCCATCGGAAGCACTTTAAGGATCGCTTTTTTCTCTTCACAAGCTAACTGCCACGGAACAATATTGGAGTGATGTTCCATTTCGGTAATAATAACTTCACTTCCTTCGCATAGAAATTGCTTTGCAAAAGAGGAGGCAACCAGATTTATCGAATCGGTCGTCCCTTTGGTGAAAATTATTTCGTACATGTGGGCGGCATTGATAAATTCTTTTACGTTTTCCCGTGCCTCTTCAAATTGCATTGTTGCCAACATACTTAACGAATGAATCCCTCGATGAATATTGCTATTGATTGTTGAATAATAATCAACTAAAGATTGAATAACGACGTTAGGCTTCTGCGTTGTCGCTGCGTTATCGAAGTAAATTAACGGATAATTATTAACTTGCTGTTCTAAAATTGGAAAATCTTCACGCCTCATAATTAAAGTATTAAGTAAATTGTCAGTTCTCTGATTTTAAAGAACGACAAAGGTAGTAAATAGTTTTAATTATAACAAAAAATATTTTGTATTTTTGTCGTTTCAAAATCAAAATTGAACAAAATATTATGTCAAAACATCAAATTTCCATTAAGTTTCTCGGATTAGAAAAGATTGATGAAATTCTTAAAAACGATTCCAAACTTTCACTTTCCGATGAGTCATCACGTGCAATTGAGCAATGTCGTAGCTATTTAGATAAGGTGATGGAAGAAGAGGGAAAACCTATCTATGGGGTAACAACCGGTTTCGGCTCATTATGTAATACGATAATTCCGAAGGACGATATTGCTACGTTACAACACAATTTGGTTATATCGCATGCTTGCGGTATGGGCGATGAAGTGCCGCAAGAGATTGTTCGGTTGATGTTACTATTGAAAATTCAATCGCTTTCCTATGGAAATTCAGGTGTACAAGTGCAAACGGTACAACGATTAATTGACTTTTACAATCACAAAGTATATCCTGTTGTTTACCAACAAGGCTCTTTGGGGGCATCGGGGGATTTGGCACCGTTAGCACACTTGTCGCTCCCGATTTTAGGTTTAGGAGAAGTCTACTATAAGAATAAAAAATATAAAGCGACCGAAATTAATGAGAAATTTGGCTGGGAACCTATTAAACTACAATCGAAAGAAGGGTTGGCACTTCTTAACGGCACGCAGTTTATGAGTGCATATACTGTTTGGGTTCTACTAAAAGCTAAAAAATTATCTTGGGTTGCCGATATTGTTGGTGCTATCTCTTTGGATGCATTCGACGGCAGGATAGAACCGTTCAATATGGCTATCCAATTAGTTCGTCCGCATATAGGGCAAATGCTCACGGCGACTTATTTTCAGAAATTGTTAGAAGGTTCGGAAATTATTTCGAGAGAGAAAGAACACGTTCAAGACCCCTATTCATTTCGTTGTATTCCACAAGTGCACGGGGCGACCAAAGACGCTTTGCAATACGTTGTAAATGTTATTGATACGGAAATAAACGCCGTAACCGATAATCCGACCATTTTCCCCGAAGATGATTTAATCATTTCCGCAGGCAATTTTCACGGACAACCGCTGGCATTAGCCCTTGATTTCCTTTCATTGGCGATGGCAGAATTGGGTAATATTTCGGAACGTAGAACTTATCAACTGATTAGCGGCAAACGAGGATTACCCTCATTTCTTATCAAAAACTCCGGTTTAAATTCCGGTTTTATGATTCCGCAATACACGGCGGCTTCGATTGTAAGTCAAAACAAAACGTTGACGATGCCGTCATCTTCGGACTCCATAGTCTCATCGCAAGACCAAGAAGACCACGTAAGTATGGGAGCAAATGCCGCAGTAAAAGCCTATACGATAGTGAATAATGTTGAGAAAATATTGGCAATTGAGTTGCTGAATGCAGCACAAGCCTTAGAGTTTAGAAAACCGCTGAAATCGTCTCCATTTATTGAAGAAGTTATCAAAAATTATAGAAAGATGGTGCCTTTCGTAGAAAAAGACACCATCTTATATCCGTTAATGCACGCCTCACAGCGTTTTATTCAAGATTTGGAGGTTTTTTAATATTCTAACTCCCGAATCTTACACTATTCACTAATCAGCAATTTCTTCGTTATATTCTGAGTATTATTCCGAATATTAATCAGATAAATGCCACTCTTTAAATTATTCACATTTATCGTTTGTTCTGAGGAAATGGTTTGTTTTAGAACTAATTTCCCGGAAATATCATAAATTGCCAATTGACTTTTTTCGGTAATTCCGCTAATAAACACTCTATCTTGTGCAGGATTGGGATAAATTAAAACTGTCGGATTCTTCGTCTCTTTAACTGCTACAGATTCTTCTTTACAAATATAATGAATATTGAAAATTGATCCGCCTAAGCCAAACATTTCGTATCCCGAGCGCATATTGTTATAAAATATCTCAACATGTCCCGATATATTTCGTTCCCAATCATTCAAATCGCTATTCCACGCAAAAGATTCAATGAGAGTAGCATTATCATTATCATCATACGTCCATACCAATTTAGGATTCCAGCCATCATATTCCCAGGTTTGATTGTAGTATTTATAAGTTTCTCTCACCGCCGAAGTTCTATTATTATTTTCATCATAGGTAAAAGATAATCTTCCATTCCACGAAGCATGAATAAATCGCATAGAATCATCATTCCACTCGTACCTTGTCCAGCGAGTCATATTATTATTATCGTCGTATAAATAGACGGTAGAATCACTCCACTGCCAAGGCCAGTATTCAGTACAACTGGCAGATACTTCCGTATGCACGTTCCCATTAGGATAATAAGTATAAATATATACCGATGTATCAGCCCTATTAACGTACGCAAGCGTGTCAATAAGAATGTTGAAATTATCGTCATACACATAAAAGTGATTAAATCCCCCTGATAATACCCAGGCTTGATTCTCTACGTGCCAACCATAATTCAAAACAGACGATAGGTCTCCATGTTCGTTATATGTATAAATATCTTTTTGAGAAGTAACAAGCATCTCTAACGAATCATCCCACGTTTCCGTAATTATCTGACTAACTCTATTTAACGTATCATAGAGATAGGAGTAACGATAAAAAGGCACAAAATTATTAGTACCGTTATCATGCCAATTATTTGCTTCAGTGCTTGTCTCTAACAATCCTAACGCATTGTAAGTAAATGTGTTATAAATCTCGTACTGGATAGTAAATGCTTGTGTTGCTTCGTCCCAACTCAATGTGGTTTCAGAGGTTTTGAGTAACTCATCATTATAGGTCGCGATATATCTTTTTTCGGGTGCCATTAAAACAGAGTCTGCCGTTTGGTAAAGAATAGTATGCGTTGTAATTGTATCCGGTTCACACCAAATACCTCTCCCTTGACCAAATAGTTGGGAAGGGAAATTTACCATTAAAAAAGAGATGGTAATAAATAGAGAAAAAATATTCTTTTTCATAGCTTTCAATTTTTAATTCATAATCATAATATTTATAAGACAAAAGTATATAAAATTTTAAAACAGTACCTCCCGAATCTAAAATTATTCACTAATCACTAATTTCTTAGTTATATTGTGATTCTTATTTCGAATATTAATCAGATAAATGCCACTCTTTAAATGGTTCACATTTATTGCTTGTTCGGAGGAGATAGTTTGTTTTAGTACTAATTTTCCGGAAATATCATAAATTGCCAATTGACTTTTTTCGGTAATTCCGCTAATAAACACTCTATCTTGTGCGGGATTGGGATAAATCAAAACAGTCGGATTCTTCGTCTCTTTAATTGCTACAGATTCTTCTTTACAAATATAATGAATATTGAAGATTGCTCCGCCTAAATCAAACATTTCGTATCCCGACCGCATATTATTATAGTATAAATCAACATGACCCGAATAAGAGTGTTCCCAACCATTTATATTTGTATTCCACGCAAAAGATTCAATGAGCGTAGCATTATCATTCTCATCATACGTCCATACTAATTTAGGATTCCAGCTATCAACTTCCCATGTTTGCTCTTGGTGATTATAGCTTTCTCTCACCGCCGAAGTTCTATTATTGTTTTCATCATAGGTATAAGTCATTCTTCCATTCCACGAAGCATAAATATAATCCATACTATCTTCATCCCACACGTAGTCTGTCCAACGAGTCATATTATTATTATCGTCGTATAAATAGACGATAGAATCTCTTCGTTCCCAGGTGTTCTCCCCCACACGTCTGGTAGTTATTTGTGCCTGTAAGTTCCCATTTGGATAATAAATATAACGATAGAGATATACTGACGTAGTTGGGGGAGTATAATAATAATAGGTATACGTAACCGTATCATAGAGAATATTAAAATTTTCATCATACAAATAAAAATGTTGAGAGCCATCCATCTGCATCCACGTTTGAGCCTCTATATGCCAAGTATGAAACATAGAGGAAGTCATATCACTCTGTTCGTTGTATGTATAAATATACAGATAAGAATTGCTAAACTCCCCTAATGAATCGGCTGTTTCATAAAGGTACTCAGTAATATTACCTAATGTATCATAAAGGTATGAATAACGTGAAGAGGGGAAAAAATTATCAGTACTGTCATCATCATTATTAAAAAATTGCGTTATTGTTTCTAATAGCCCTAACTCATTATAGGTAAAGGTGTATAAAATTTCACCCGGATTGTCAAACGCTTGTTCCGTTTCGTCCCACCATGATATAGTTTCAGACGTTTTCTGCAAAGCATCGTTATAGGTCGCAATGGCTCTGCTTTCCGGCGCTAATAAAATAGAGTCTTCAGTTTGGTAAAGAATAGTATGCGCTATAATTGTATCAGGTTCACACCAAATACCTCTCCCTTGACCAAATAGTTGAAAAGGGATATTTACCATTAAAAAAGAGATGGTAATTATTAAAGTGTAAATATTTTTTTTCATGGCTTTCAATTTTAAATTCACAATTATTTACTATTTATAAAACAAAAGTATATAAAATTTTCAATATCAAACACATACTCACAGATTAATCAATTTAAATTTTTAGTAAGTTATTGATAATCAAATTAATATTTTTCTTTTGGGCGTGCCCCCTCGCTACGCTCGGGGTCGGTCTACGCCTCCAAGTCCGCAGGAAGGAGCTATGAATAGCATAGTCGAAAAAGGAGCTTCTAAAGGCGCTCTTTTTCTCCTTGCTCTTCAAAGCTCCTTCCTTTGCGGGCTATACGGCTGCGCCCTCACGCA
>DUOL01000097.1 GCA_012838875.1 Bacteroidales bacterium
AGAGCTTCTAAAGTCGCTTTTTTGCCGCCGCGTCCCCAGCGGCTTCCGCCCTTGCGGGCTTTCCACCTAAGCGCCTCACGCAACCAACCTGCTCGTGCAGAACCATTAAACTTTGTGTTTTACATACTTTTGGGGTCACTATCAAAAATGAAAAAATTAGCTTTGCCACGAAGCACGTGCGTTGGTAGGGCAAAAAGTAGAGACGGTGGCAGTCAACATGCTCATATAAAGCATCTGATGAAACGATTTAAAGTGGAACGTAAACCCCGACATAATAAAAATTAAGAAATGAGAATTATGGGCATTTTCTTTCATTTTTTTATCTACCTTTGCCGTATCAATCCTCAAAGTTTATGGAAACGTTGCGTTACTTCTACCACCCCGACCTAAGTATCTGGCTTAACGTAGACCCAAATGGCAGAATGACGACTGTTGCATCGGGCGATAATGACGGGGATTTTTATGATCGGCAAGGAAACTATTTAGGAACAGATGCGTAAATGATGGAAAAGTTTATGTTTTAAATAAAGGATTTAGAGCTAAAATGGAGAACACAAATGTTAATTGGGGTGGAACATTGTCAGATAAGCACATAAAAAAAATAAAATCAAAATCTGAAGAAATTACTATGGATAGTGATTTGGGCAATATGATGAGAACCGTTTATGCTGAAATGAGAGGAGGGGATGATAACGCAAAAGCAATTGTAGCAGAGTCAATTTATAATAGGTCTAAACTTTCAAGTGGTTATGAAAAAGCAGATGGTACTTATACAGGTATTGTAAATAAATTTTATGATGTCACAAAATCGGGTAATGCTACAAATAACGTATTCAGTAATCCTACTGATTATATTTATAAAAACTCTACAGAAACAGATGCGTGGCGAAGCAGTGTAAGAGCTTCATTAAAGGCTCATTTTGGTTTAAGTGATGTTGGAAAAGGAGTTATTTTTTATAATTCTGCAAGTTCAACTTACTATGATAAAAACCCAAAAATGATAAAAATATCGTTAGACGTAACTCATAAAGGAGTAAAAGGATTATGGAAGCTAAAATAATTTTTATAAGTAGTTTTATGTTATTACTTATTGCCTGCACCAACAAAGCAGAAGAGAATAATAATGTGGCATTAGAGGGAATTCAAAAGCATTGGCAATTAGGCACGAAAGATACTACTTTAGTTGAGAAGGTAGGCAATTCATTTGTAAAATATCATTTACAAGGAGATAGTATTTATAGGTTAGAGTGGGGCAATGAGAAAGTGAATAACACTTCTAAAGATACATTTAAAGTATTAGGTTGTGGCATTTTAAGTTTGATTGATAATGATGAAAATACAATCATTCTTGGGCAAAATTGTGGAATTTCCTGTATTTATTATGTCATTTTGCCATTAACACCAAAGAGTAAAGAGAGAACCTACCTATTTGCCAAAGCCTATAATTTAGAAAAAAACCTTGTTGCTTATATACCCGATGAAGATGATTTTTTTGTTCGAGTAGAAAATTTTATTACAGGCCAATATATGAATATTAAAGAGGAAAATGTATGTATGGCATATTTTAAAGGCGATTGTATTGATAGTATTTATTTTTCTGATGAAAATATTATCATAAAGTGGCAGGGAAAAGAGTGGTCAAATGACAAGTCCGACCCGAAAGAGAAAAAAATTAAAATAAAATTAGATTAAACCCAAACCCTAAATTTTTAGGTAATAGAAATTATCATCCTCTCAAGTAGTATTCTAGTGGATTGGTTTATTTCACTCGTAACAAACTCACTATGAGTAAATTTTATCTTTTTGATAGTTTTCAAATGCTCAATAGCATCATGGATGGAATAATGGTGGATGAGGTATTTTAGCCCCCTAATTCATCGGGCAGGGTTATGACTCTTACCTTTCCGCTTGGGGGTTGCGTGAGACGCTTAGGTGGAAAGCCCGCAAGGGCGGAAGCCGCTGGGGACGCGGCGGCAAAAAAGCGAGCTTGTAAGCTCTTTTTGCCGCCTTGCGTCCCCACGGCTTGTGCCCGCGGACTTG
>DUOL01000013.1 GCA_012838875.1 Bacteroidales bacterium
ACGCGGCGGCAAAAAAGCGAGCTTGTAAGCTCTTTTTGCCGCCTTGCGTCCCCACGGCTTGCGACCGCGGACTTGGAACCGGGCGCCGACCCCGAGCGTAGCGAGGGGACACGCCCTAATTAAAATTAAAAATAGTGTGAAAATCAATTTTACCATATTTTAAATTCCCCTTAATGTTATTTATGTGCGAATTTTCTTAGAGAATATCAGATAAAAATTGTACATTTGCAACAAGTTAGAAAAAAGGAAAATAACATTTAACTTATTGATATATAAAATATTACATAAATGTATCCAATTACTAAACATCCCATATTAGATATTCCGGAAGCGGAAAGAGTTTTTTTTGAATTTAATGGAAAGCCGGTGGAAGGGCGGCGCGGTTATACGATTGCCGCTGCATTGCACCAAGCAGGATTTCCGGTTCATAGCCATAGCCTTACAGGTAGAGGACGTAGCCTGGAGTGCGGAATCGGGAAATGCGGGGCTTGCGAAATGCTTGTTGATGGGCAAATTAAACGAATTTGTATTACGAAAGTTGATGGTGTGAAAAAGGTTGAGGAAATTCGTCCCGATTACCTGCCGGAAAAATCGTCCCAAAACGGCGATAAAATTACACGTATCTATAAAACGCAAGTGGCTATTATCGGGGCGGGACCGGCTGGCTTGGCTTGTCGTAAGGAGTTGAATGAGAGAGGAATAAATAATATTCTCTTGGATAATAATGATAAAATCGGAGGGCAATTTAATATGCAAACGCATCAATTTTTCTTTTTTGAAAAGGAGAAATTGTTCGGAGGAATGCGTGGTTTCGACATTGCAAAGAGACTGGTTGGCGAGAATAGTGATGGGATTTTTCTTAATTCGGTGGTTTGGGATATTTTGGAAGGAAAGCGGATAGCTGTCAAAAATATGGAAGATGGGTCTGTCTATTTTGTTGATGCAGAGTGCCTTGTAGTTGCAACGGGGGCTATTCCGTTTATGCCTGCTTTTGAAAATGACGACCTGCCCGGCGTTTATACTGCGGCGGTTTTGCAAAAGATGATGAACGTTGAGCATACGCTGTTAGGGAAAAGAATTTTATCTATCGGGGCGGGAAATATCGGTTATCTCACCTCATATCAGGCAGTGCAAGCAGGAGCAACGGTCGTTGGAATTATTGAAGCGATGCCGAACGAGGGAGGTTTCCCCGTTCAAGCAAATCGTGTTCGTAGATTGGGAATCCCAATTTACACGTCCCATGTTCTATTACAAGCGATTCCTAATGAGGAGCATACGGGTGTAATTGGGGCAGTTGTTGCAGAATGTGAAAATTTTAAACCGATTCCGGGAACGGAAAAGATAATTTCCGACATTGATGTTATTAATATTTGTACAGGCTTAATTCCTGATAAACAGTTACTTGATAAAGGAAAAACGGTTTTCGGACTTCATACGTATGGAGTAGGAGATGCGGTACGCGTGGGCGAAGGAACCTGTGCCGTGCTTCGTGGCAAACAAGCGGCAATAGAAATTGCTATGGAGCTTGGGAGCAGAGTTAATTATGACGAGTATCTCACGTTGTCGAAAGAGTATATAGATTCTCAGCAACACCCCGTTAGAATTTTACAAGAACCTCGCAAACCGACCCTCGAACGTATGGAAAAGCAAGGTTTTGTTGTTGCCGACTGCCTCTATGCGTTTGCTTGTAATCCCTGTTCGTTTGCATGCCCGCAAGGTGCTATTACCAAATCTTCAACCTCGTGCGTCCCGATTATTGATTATGATAAATGTATCGGTTGTATGGAGTGTGTTCATCAATGTCCGGGGTTGGCAATATTCGGCTACAATCTTAAGAAAAATTGGATTTTCCTTCCTGTCGAATATGAAATTGGTGAAGGAATTGATGTTTTTCTAGTCAATAATCAGGGTAAGAAATTAGGAAAAGGTGTTATTGAAAAGGTTCTTAAAAAATCGAATAAGACTAACGTAGTTAGAGTTAGAGCATTGGATATTGAGGGGGAAGCCTTAACTTCCGTTACGGGATTTCTCACACCGCAACAATATGCGAATACCATTCAAATTAAGGAGTACGAGGAATACGAAGCACCGACTTATGTTTGTCATTGCGATGATGTTCAGATAGATGCGATAGTGAAGGCGGTGGGTAACAGAACTATGATTTCGGTTGATGAATTAAAGCATATAACGCGTATCGGCATGGGTCCGTGTCGTGGGAAACGT
Source organism: Bacteroidales bacterium (assembly GCA_012838875.1). Classification (GTDB taxonomy): domain Bacteria; phylum Bacteroidota; class Bacteroidia; order Bacteroidales; family WCHB1-69; genus DUOL01. Next base: position 2,224 of record DUOL01000013.1, read on the forward strand.
TGTATCCCACGGGCAAGACAGCTGTTGAAGGCTCGAGGGATTGACCTCATTGGCGAGGCTACGCCGCGTGGACCGTTATCAAGTCAATTGAATGTTGATGAGTTGTATCCGACCGATTCGGCGCCTCAATTTATTACGAATGTTTATCGTAAACCCACGAAGCGGGTGAATTGCGAAGTTTTTATTGCCGGTGGCGGCATGGCGGGGAGTGCTCTCTTTAGATATTTTTCCGAAAGCGGGAAAAAGACAGTTTTAGTTAATGCGGAACGCGGCTCTTCGTGGCGGAATATTGGTGGCGGACGTCCTGCGTTTTCATTGCCCGAAATTTCCGATATTGCAAATAATAACTTGCAAATATTTAAAGAGCTACAAAAAGAAGCTAATATCAATTTTAAACCCACTCGCTATATCGGATTTGCTCACGATGAGGAAACCTATAAGGCTTTAGAAACCTCTATGAGTTGGTCTGACGCATATATGGTTGATAAAAAGGACTTTACGAAAGAGATTTCGCCCTTTTTTAATCCGAACTTGAATACCTACGAAGCAGCGCTAATTACGAAGAATTGCTGGCAAGCGACTCCGGGATTAGTAATTGATTTGATTAGAAGTAAAGCTATCGCAAAGGGCGGAGTTTTATTAGAGGATGCGAGATTATTGGAAGTTCAAAGAGACGGAGAAGGATTTATCGCCTTAGTTTACACGCATGAGAAAGAATACATAGAATATCATTGCGAACATTTTGTCAATGCTTTGGGAAAAAATGCGAACAAATTTGCACGTCAATTGGGTTATGAGTTAGGACTTTACGCCGTAAAACATCAAGCATTCATAACACGAAGACTCCCCAATCTGGGAATAGGGAATGATGTTCTTGATATGTTAATAGACAGACGAATTTATAAAGGATTTTCGGCAGTTTACGGACAACAGTTAGGTGAAACGGGGCAAATTATCGGTTGTGCCTCACCCGCGACCGACCCTATCGAAGCACATCGCAACTTAAAATATAATAGTAAAGAATTTCTTGAAATTGTCGCTGAGGTCTTTACCGATTGGCTACCTCGTCTCGGAGCGGTAGGGTTTCAAGCTTTCTGGGCAGGCTATTATGTTGAACCTCGTTATATTGTTGACCCTGCTAAAGGTTTACTGGTCGGACTTCGCGGGCACGGGTTTATGTTAGGACAATATATGGCGAAAATATATGTCAACCAATATCTTGGTAAATCCGTACCGGATTACGTAAAACGACTTGCTCTTGAAGGAGACGGACTAAGTGAAACCGCATTCAAATAAAGAGAGCTAGAAATTTCTTTCCATAATCTTCGTGATTACCTCTTTGGTATATAGCGGGAAATCGGCTTTCATCATCCAATCGTAATATTGAGGTTCTTGTGTAAAGACTTTTTTCACCGGCACTCCTTTATGTTTACCGAAATTAAAAACCTCTTCGTCTCTATCATTAAAGATAATATGCCCCGCAAAATCGACATTGCGGTTCTCTTTCGTAAAATCGGCTAATTTTTTCACATTATTCTGAATCGGAATCGTTTTTCTTCCCGTTCGTTTATCTTCATACTCCGTATTTTGGTAGCGTTCTATTTGTGCTTTCAACACTTCGTAGGTGGCTCTAGTGTCGGCTTCGGCAGAGTGGGCATTTTCCAATTCCTTATTGCAATAAAATCGGTATGCGGCAACTAAATTACGCGGTTCCATTTTATGGAAAATATTCTGTACGTCAATAAAAGAACGATTGTGTGTATCCATTTTTTTTCCACAACGCAAAAACTCCTCAATCAGAAGCGGAATATCAAATTTATTAGAGTTAAAACCGGCAAGGTCTGCATCTCCTATAAAATCTAAAATTTCTTGAGCTACCTCTTCAAATTTCGGCTTATCTCTTACATCAATATCGTAAATGCCATGTACGTCAGACGCCTCCTCAGGAATCGGAAAGCCGGGATTTATCAACATCGTTTTTGTAATCTCTTCACCGGAGGGCATAACTTTAATCATCGAAATTTCAATAATAGCATCTTTGCCGATATTTAATCCTGTTGTTTCTAAATCGAAGAAAACTAGCGGTTTCTCTAAGTTAATATTCATTCTTTTATTGTTTTATTATTTTGGCTGTTGTTATAATTTGTTGAGATTGAGATAATTGAATGAAATAAAAACCGGCAGGCAGGGGTGATAAATCAATTTTCGTATCAATATCTGCAATTTTTTCGGTTTTTATTAATTTCCCAAAAACGTCAAATAATCTATAATTTATATCGGAAAATGAAAAATTGTCATTTTCTACTCGTAAATTAACAAAATTGGTAGTCGGATTAGGATAGAGCGTGAAATTTATCTTTTCATATTTTGCAATAGCAACATTGTCCGGTGCGAAGTATTTACCGATAACGGGACGAATCATCGGAGTTCCTTTTAGGAAAGGTTCTTTCCACGTATTGGTCGTTTTATACATGAAATGTTGGCGTCCGTCATTATTACAATCAAAGCCGATATTGAGTTGTATATTGTGATTTTGTTGAAATCCCACATAAAAACTGCCTGTTATGGCAATCGGTTCTTCGAGATAGTAGGTAACAAAGTCAAGGAACTCGTCTTCGTGGGCGGGGAGTTGAGCCGGTTGCGAGTAGAGAACCGTTCCCGGTTTATTTTGATTGTCGTTCCAGACGGTAAGTGTAAAGGGAGCTTCGTTTCCTTCATTTAGGACGTGATTAAACCACATACGTACGGCACGTAAGGTGTCCGGATTATTAAGGGTAAAGCGAACAGCTAAGGCAATTTCGGGATTTGGGTAGTTCGACAAGATAGAGTATCCGTTTTCGGCAACGCCGTCGTCATAGGCATAGTAGTTGTAAAATTTTTGGACAAAAACTGATGTGTCGTTCTGTTTACGGCTATCGCCGGCTCCCTCTTCTTGGAAAATATGCGTAATTGTAAATACGGCACTATCGGCAACGTCCATCGGCAAATTAAAATTTATAGCCGGTGATGAGTGAGCCGCATATCTGTGCAATCCGTTCGGGTAATAAGGATTCGCGTTCTCATTGTTACTCGTATAATTTTCAACAGAAATGTTGCCATTTTTATACACGGAGTAAGTGTAATTTGTATTTTTTATAGCATTCGAGAGATTGGATAATTTATTTTCAAAATGTGTTGCCAATTCACTTTGCTCAAATTGACTCCAAGGCATCGCTTGATACTTCTTAAGCATTGACTGTGACGGCATAACAAAGGCGACATCATTCGGGAATGAGTCGGTGCAGGTTCTATTTACATTGAGTTGGATATAATCAATGTGCCATTGGTCTACGTTACTTGCCCACCCGATTACGCCGTTGTCTTCTAAGCTGGCGTAATTTCTAAAACGAAATTGAAAATTGTTTCTTAAATATTGATAATCGGTAATAGGGATTAAAACTTGTTTAAAATATCGGAGTGAATCCTCTGCTAACCAGCTATCGAGCGATACTCCCGGCGTTGACCATACGTGATTCCAAATAGCCTCCGGTCCGAAAATGGAGTCCATCGGCAGTTGAATGACGTACCCCGAATCTAAATAATTTTCGACAATGTAAAAAGAGTTCGGCATAAAAGGATTGATAATAGTATCTCCCGGGGCGTAAGCCGTGTCCAAAATATAGTCGCCGTATGTAAATTGATTTAAGAAAATCGTATCGCCCGTTTCGTAGCCAAATTCTAAAACGAGAGAGTCCTCGGTTTCGGGTTGGTCGCCGATTCGTTCCCACTCGTAAAAGTTGTCGCCGTCAGGGAACGTCCCGCCACCCGGTTGATAGTAAAAGCTAAAATAGATAGAGTCTTGTACTCGAATGACACGTTTTGTCGGATAAAAGAGCGAGTCTAAACGAATCGGACGCGAAGTGAGCGTGTCGGCGGTAAAAGATTCCGAAGAAGCGTGCGTGTAAACTTTACCGAAGGCATCTAAAGCGTCTAATGTTACAACGCCCAACGTAGGAGGATTTAACGGATAGGAGTTGTTGACAAATCCCTGCTTATCCATAAACAATTCCGGATTCGGATAACCGATAGAGGTTGAAAAATCCTCCACAAAAGGCAACTTTACCGCTTCGTAAACAATATTATCTTTCTTATTTACTATTTTCGATTTTTTTACTAATTGTGAATTTTGTTTTAATCCCGTCAACACTTCTTGTCCTACGGCAAAGTGCGGAAGAGTGAAAAATAAAAATAGTAAGGTTATGGAAATAGTGAATTTTCTCATTATTTTATAGCAATTTATCAACATAGAACGATTAAAATAACATTTTAGTTTTTATAAGTGAGATAAAAAGGTTACTATTCGTTTGTAGGGGGGATACTATCCGGCAGATTATCAACATTTCGTCCAACGACAAGAGCAATTGTTTCGCCGACACTAATTTCGGTGCCGGGAGCAATGGCTCTCCCTTTATAAAGTTGTTCGAAAACAGCATTTTCAAAAGGACTCGGCTTATAGATGACATCTCCCAATTGCAGACCGATAGCTTTAAGCATAATCTCGGCTTGTCGCAAGGAAACATCTTTTAATTCAGGCATTTTAACCTTAGGCGGTATCGGCGAAGCCACAGTTAAATAGACTTTACGACCTTTTTTCACCATCGTCTTGCCGTTTGCCTCGGGATTTTGCTTCAATACCAAGCCGGGTTTACTATTTTTATCGTAAATATAGTCGGAAACAACAAAAATAAAATCGTAGGAAAGACTATTTGCTATCAACTCTTCAGAATCTTGTCCTACAAAATTCGGCATTTCCACCTCTTGCCCGTGACGCGTAAAAAAATGAAGGGAAATGAGAAAAATAACGACAATCAAAATCGTTATTCCCGTAGCAAGAAGTAAATGAAACCATATTCTTTTCGGCGAAAGTATCTTTTTAAGGTCCATGGATAAAATATATTAAAAATTAAAATTTATCTCTGTAAAAAATCCAATAAGTAGAGAGAGTTTCTAATCAAATAATCCGCAAAGATACATTTTATCTCAATAAATTTCTTCTAATGTACATCTTTTAATGTTATAAAAATGATTTTAATTTTTATTAGGGCGTGTCCCCTCGCTACGCTCGGGGTCGGCGCCCGGTTCCAAGTCCGCGGTCGCAAGCCGTGGGGACGCAAGGCGGCAAAAAGAGCTTACAAACTC
>DUOL01000098.1 GCA_012838875.1 Bacteroidales bacterium
GCGGCAAAAAAGCGAGCTTGTAAGCTCTTTTTGCCGCCTGCGACCCCACGGCTGCCGCCCGCGGACTTGTAACCGGGCGCCGACCCGTGAGCGACAGCGAACGGGACACGCCCTGATAATAATAATAAAATTTAAAATTATCTACCAAGAGCTTATTTTGAAAAAAATCCTCCTTGCCTGTAATTAACATTAGATTGTTCATTATTAATCGGTTTATGGAATGGTTTTATTGATAAAATTAAAATACCTTTGTAGATTATGCATAAAAAGTTAATTCATTAGTAATCAAAAGCTCTATTATACGTCTTGTAAACTGTTGTTCCAATTTTTCTCTTAATGAAAATCATTAAACCACTCTTCTTACTCCTTCTATCGATTGCGATTATCGTTATTGTTGTGATTGCTGTCGTTAAAACGCAACATCGGATTTGTGAGGAAATTGATATTTCGATTGATTATAGCGGGACTTCTTTGCCCGTTTCTGAAAGCGAATTGCAGGAACTTTTAGAAAATGAAGGTATTAAAATTATTGGAGAAGAGTTGAAATCCATTGATGAGAAGGCGATTTTTAATACTCTGAAGAGAAATCCTTTTATTAAAGAGATTAAACCGATTCGACTTTCGGGAAATACGCTCCATATTGATATTGTTTTACGCAAATTGATAGTTCATGTTTTCCCATTAACCGGCTCGCAATATTTTATTGATGAAGATGGCGTTTTTGTGCCTTTTAATAAAAATGTAAAAGAGCGGCTGCCTATTGCTAACGGCAATATTAGCGAAACTTATCACGCAAAAATGACTATTAAAGAAGCCTCACAGCCTCTAAAAACTGTTTTTGAAATAGCAAAAACCGTAGAAAAAAATCAATTTTACCATGCCTATTTCAAACAACTATTTGTAAATCAACAAAATAAGATTGAGATTGTGCCGTCTGTAGGAAAACATATTATTCTTATGTCATCGGGAGCGGACGTTGAGGAGAAACTATTTCAATTGGAAAAGACCTGCCAACAAGGCTTGGCTTACATGAATCCCGACCAATATAGGGTTTTGGATTTGCGATATAAGAACAGGATTATTGCAAAGAAGGTAGCAGGGCAATAGTAAATTGAGGAAATTATTAAAAGAGAAAATATATGGAAGATAGCGAAATTTTTGTAGGTTTAGATATTGGAACAACTAAAATTGTTACTGTTGTAGGGCATGCTAACGAAGATGGCAAAGTTGAAGTTCTCGGTTATGGAAAAACAGAATCTACGGGTGTTCAGCATGGGTTGATTCGTAATATAATTAAGACGGTTGACGGCATAAAAAAATCGTTAGAGATAGCTCAGGAGCATTCTAACGAACAAATTGAATCGATTTATGCGGGCATTGCGGGGCGGCACATTAAAAGCTCCGAATATAAACACGAAATAAAGCGTTTTAACGGCAAAGAGACCATTATTCAGCAAGAGGAAATTGATAAAATGTTACAAGACATGGAGGGGATTTTATTACCTGCGGGAGAGAAAATCATTACCATTATCCCTCAACGTTTTGTTATTGATAATGAACGCGAAACAAATGAGCCTGTCGGTGAAATGGGCGAACTTGTCATCGGCTATTTTCAAATCATCACAGGTGATGAAAATGAGATTAAAAAAATTGTTCGGTGCGTTAACGAAGCCGAAATTAACGTTGAAGATATAATATTAGAACCTATCGCCTCCGGTTTAGCGTGTTTAAGCGATGAAGAGAAAAAAAGAGGGGTCTTGCTGATAGATATCGGCGGCGGAACTACGGATATTGCTATTTATTATCAAGGCAACCCTGTTTTTTCGGAAGTTATTCCCTTTGGAGGAAATGTTATCACTAAGGACATCGCCTCTATTTGTCAAATCACTGACGACTTAGCGGAAACTATTAAAATTAAATATGGCACTTGCATTGAAGAGAAGAGTAACCGCAATAATATCATCACGATACCGCAATTTTACGGGAATGAGTCAAAACAAATAAGCGAACAATATTTAGCAAAAATTATTTACACTCGCGTTGAGGAATCGATTATCAGACCCATAAAAACAATCATTGAGCACTCCGGCTATAAAGATAAATTGCAGGGAGGCATTGTACTAACCGGAGGCGGGTCGACTTTACGCCACATCAAGGAACTCATTCAATATGAACTATCTAAACCCACGCGAATAGGAAAACCGGACATCGGTTTCAGTCACTCCTTGAGTAATAACTTGCGACACCCCATGTATGTTACAGTCCTTGGATTGCTTAAATACGCCATTTTAAAAACAGAAAAAGAGAGAGAGCAAGCTCCTGTTTCAAAACCAAAAAAGAAAAACAATAAGGGAAAGAAATCTACTACCAATTCCGAAAACGGGATTTTCAAAAAAATTGAGACTTTTTTCACCAACCTATTGGAATCGACTCCATAAAATATAAAGAAAGAAATCATATCGTTTAATCAAATTAAAATATATAGAAAGATGAGAGAAAAAATTACCTTTAATGCCAACTATGGAACAAAAGCGAACAGTTCATTAATAAAAGTCATTGGTGTTGGGGGCGGAGGAGGAAATGCCGTGAAGCACATGTACACGGACGGGATTGTCGGCGTTGACTTTCTTATCTGCAATACGGATAGACAAGCCTTAGAAAACAACCACGTACCTTCCAAACTTGTGTTAGGCGAAAGCGGGTTAGGTGCGGGGGCGAATCCTGCTGTTGCACGCGAATTAGCGGTAAATAGCAAAGAGAAGATTAGGACTTTCTTAGGGGAAGAAACGAGGATGTTGTTTATTACGGCGGGTATGGGCAAAGGAACGGGCACGGGCGCCGCTCCCGTAGTAGCAGAAATTGCCAAAGAGATGGGCATCTTAACGATTGGCGTAGTAACCTACCCTTTCGACTTTGAAGGAGCAAACCGCCAACTACAAGCCACACAGGGAATTGAAGAGTTGAAAAAGCATGTCGACTCGCTACTCATTATTAAAAACCAAAATATAATGAAGTATTACAGCGATGCCACACTCTCGACAGGTTTTGCTCATGCGGACGATGTCCTCAAAAATGCCGTAAAATGTATCGCCGAACTTATTACGGTTCATGCCGACCAAAACGTAGACTTCAATGACATTGAAACCGTAATGAAAAATAGTGGCGAAGCCATGTTAGGACTTGCCGAAGCCGAAGGCGAAAATAGAATTGATGAAGTCGTTGAAAAGGTATTCACGTCTCCACTGTTAAATGACGGCAATATTGTTACCAATGCGAAAAACTTCCTATTCTTCGTTACTTACGGCAAAGAAGACGAACTTCGCATATCCGAATTAGATTTGCTTACGCAAAAATTCAAAGACCACATCAACAAAGACTCCAGTGTCATTTGGGGACGTGCGATGGACGAATCGTTAGGAAAGGCGGTCAAATTATCTCTCATAATCACCAATTTTAAAACCGATGAAGAGCTAAAACGGACTCCCGAGCCGGAGAAAACCGGCACGATACACGAGAACGACCTCTTCAATTCACCGTTCTCCGAGCCAAAGCCGAATGAAAATCAGGTATCCGACCCTTTTGCAAACTTCATGTCGCCTTCTCAGCCCTCTCAACCTTCACAGCACAATAGTGATTTTCCGAAAAACAGTAACGAGGAGAGTTGGAAAACGCCCACGAACCAAGCAAATAGCGATAACAATCAAGCAAACCGCAGCACTTACTCACAGGCTATGCCAACGCAAAATGGACCTCAAATGATTAACAACAATTCCGGCACGAATTATAAAGATGCGGATATTTTTGAAGAGCTATACACCACGCCCTCTTTATTCAGAGAGGCTACGAAACAAACCACGGTGCAGATTGAGACGGCTGAGTTTCAGCAGCCCAATTTGCAGATTCAGGACGATTCTCACGATTTTTTCTTCAAGAACATACCTGATTAATTTCTTTTTCAAGAAATTCGTAATTTTCACCTTTTACTTATTAATTATAATCAGGGCGTGCCCCCTCGCTACGCTCGGGGTCGGCCTTCGCCTGCAAGTCCGCAGCCGTTAGCCGTGGGGACGCAAGGCGGCAAAAAGAGCTTACAAGCTCGCTTTTTTGCCGC
>DUOL01000099.1 GCA_012838875.1 Bacteroidales bacterium
GCGGCAAAAAAGCGAGCTTGTAAGCTCTTTTTGCCGCCTTGCGACCCCACGGCTTGTGCCCGCGGACTTGGAACCGGAGACCGACCCCGAGCGTAGCGAGGGGGCACGCCCTAATAAAAAATAAAAATATTATTCTTCTTATTTTTAGTCTGGAAAAAATAAAAAGCGAAATTAAAATTTAGGGATTCAAATGATAAAGCTCTTTCACATTCTCAGCAGTTAGCGCTATTCCTTGCTCGCTTTTTTCGATTAACATTAAAAACGATTCATAATTTTCACCGTTTTGCTCGATATAGCCGGCAATAATATCGGTAGGAGTTTTCTCCGTATCGGAAATCTTTATTATTTGGATAAGTTGCTCAATATTAAATGATTGTGAGATGAAAACGCTATTTTCCCCATAAATTTTATAGCGAATGCAAATCTCGCCGAGCATGACATTGGGCAACGTGTAAACAAAAAGTGAGGGAGCAGGAAAATCTTCCGTAGAGAGCTGATATTGCTTGTCTACCGTAAGCGAAGAAGAGCTGTTATTGATGATAAGGGCAGTGTTTGGGTGTGTTTCTTCTTGAAGAAAGTTACTATTATGTAATAAAAAATGGGAGGTCAAAAAGGCGAGCTTAGAAAGGGCGTCCATTTTGAAGAATTTCGGATAGTCTACTTGGAAATTTCGATATAAAAGAGTTAAAAAAGGGAGAAAGTTCTCTTCTTGAGGAGTCTTAAAAGCGAGATTCCCGTTGACAATGAGTTTTTGATTTTTAATTTTACAGTAAGCAGTAATTCTCTTTTCCATTTTTTAAAATTTATTGCTATTAGAGTGTACGGCTAATATTAGGGCGGCGTTGCATCCGCCAAATCCGGAAGCTGTTTTTATGGCGTGAGTTTGCGAAATGGGTAGATTTTCTGTTAGCACGTTTATTTTTTCGGGGGTGCCTAATTGCTTAAATCCTATTGTTTTAGGAGCGATTTGTTGAATTAACGCATGAGCTGAAATGATAGATTCGATAATTCCCGCCGCTCCCATGGTATGTCCCAAAGCTCCTTTTATACTGCTTACGGGTAAAGAACTTAGTCCTGTTCGATAGAGAGCAATGGCTTCCATGTTATCGTTGAAAATAGTTGCCGTTCCGTGCGTATTTATAAATGCAAAATCGTTACTTTTTCTGTTTTTTATAACCTGTAGTAACGCTAAATGCAGTCCTTCGCCCGTTCTGGAAGGTCCTGAAATATGGTTGGCATCATTAGTAATTGCTCCATTTTCAATTTCAATGTAATTTTTATTTTCTTCTATTTTTGAAGAGAGAACGATGGTTGCCGCTCCCTCGCCCAGATTAAGCCCTTCGTGCAAAATATCATACGGAGCACAATAGGTCGGGGAGAGTGCGTGTAAAGAGTTAAAGCCGGTAATTATAAATCGTGAGAGAATATCTGCTCCGCAAATGATAATATGGTCATAAATCTCATTTTTTATCAATCGTTGTGCAGTAATGAGAGCCGATAAGCCTGAAATACAAGCGTTGGAAACAACGAGTGGCTGATTGGGGTTGTTAAAAAAATCAGCAACTAAGGAAGCTGTTTTCCAAAGATAAATACGTTCTTCCGAAAATGAGCCGTTCCCCTCTTTTTCTAGAAAATCAACATTTCCTTTTGTTGAGGAAAGAATAAAAAGGGTTTTGGGAGACGCTAAATCAATATGTAGATTTTCTGTAGCTTTTAGAATAGAAAGTAAGACGATTTCTTCAAAACGAGTGTACTTTTTCGGCAACTTAAAAAGCGACAGTTCATTAGCAAGTCTTTCATTATCAATAGCTGACGCAAAGAATGGGAAGTTAACATTCAAGAAATTGGGATTAAACTCTTTAATTCCGGTTTTTCCGTCAATAAGATTTTCAAAGACCTCTTTTGAAGAGAAGCCCAGCGAGGAGATAATATTGTCGGCAATAACAAAAGCGTGTTTCATTTTCTACAAATTTTCACTTTTCCAATCAAGATAAAATGCAGGATTTTGCAGTACTAATTGATAATTTCTATCTAAGAAAACTTGCGTAGAGTTTCCTATCGTTGTCAACTCCTTACGGGCATTATATATATAGTAATCGAACATTATTTTTGCTGCCGGTGTATCTTTATAATGTATTTCGACCGTAAGCAGTCTATCTTTATAGGTTAATGGTTTTTTATATTGAAAATTGAGTTCAACGAGTGGAGCGTAGTAGCCGGCGTCAAAAATTTTGAGATATGTTAATCCGTAAATTTTTCCAAATTCTTCGCGGGCATCTTCAAAATATTTAGCATAATGTCCGTGCCATACCAATCCCATACTATCCACTTCATTGAAGCGAATCTCTATCTCTTTTTTTATTACTAATTTTTTTCCTGTACCACTATTCATAAATTGGTCTTTTAAAATTATATGCCATCTTCGGGAATTGCAACTTTCATTTCGCAAGTAGCAATAAGTTTGTTACTTATACGAATTTCGGCATTACAAAGTATCATATTAAAAATTTCTTGTTCTATGGTTAATTTAGTAGTGAGAGTTTCGCCGACAGCGGGCAGGGCGTAGGTGGTGAGATTTTTTATAGCGCCAATCACGCCTATTTTAGGTTCGCTTGTATTAAAATACCCGATATATGCGGCGGCGGTTTGAGCGATGTTTTCGATTAATCCTCCTTCGCGAAATTGCCCGTTTTCGCATAAAAGCGTCTTTTCCGTTATCGTAAAATTGCTGTAAAGAGAAGTGCGAGAAACGTCAAAAATCGTATCAATAAAAACGAACGGAGGTTGTTGAGGTATAAGATTTTTTACATCTATATAATTGTTCATGATAGGTAGTTAAATTTCCTTTTTATCTTTTTTTGCAAACGTATAAACTATGTCCCATTCCTAACTCATCGTGAATCTCTTCAATTTCTAAACCGGCTTCTGAAATACAATTTTCCAAATCTTTAGAATAAAACATTTTGCTATTTCCATTTGCCATAGCAGTAAAATAAACGCTTATTTGTGTAAGACAGTAGGAGGCAGTTTCAAAACGTTGTCTATCCCATACCGTTTCCATAATATAGAGTTTTGTATTTTTATCCATTGCTTTTGAGGCACGTTGCAGAATAGAAATTACTTCGTTATTTGAAAAACAGTCGAGGAATTGGCTCATCCAAATAGCGTCAAAATCGGTCGGGAACGGCGTCTTCGGGTCAAGTAAGTCGTTGGCATAACCGTTTATCCGTTCCGCTCCCGGTTTTCCGTTAATTTGTTCTTTCATCAGCTCAAGTTGTTGCGGGAGATCCATGATTGTTACCGTTACTTTATCATTAAAATCCACACAACGCAAGGCGAATCTTCCGGTGTTTCCGCCGACATCGAGAATAGTTTTAGGTTCATTAGAGAAAATAATTTCCAGCGCTTGATTGAACGAACAGTCAGAATAGTAGTGGTCAAATGCGAACCAACTTTTTTGTACCTCGCTTGGCAGTTGAGATAATCCTTCATAAATTGTTTTCCACGTACCAAACACCGATAAGCCGGCGGGTTTTCCCTCTAACAACGCTTTTTCTAAGTTGAAAAGTCCAAGATAGTTCACATCGTGATTAAAATCCATATTGACGTTTACCATTTTGTCATTTAGTAAAAAATAGCCTGCTTTTGAGATGAAAAATTTTTCTTCTTTCAGCAAGATAGTTCCAATGGTAAGTGAAGATTCTAGGAGAATTTGTGTAGCATATTCGGAAAGTTTAGACTTTTCGGCAATTTCCGAAAGGGAGAGTCCTTGCTTATTTTCCAACAACAATTTTAAAATTCCAAATTTAACCATTAGTCGAGAAATTTGAAATACGACCGGAGCAAAAGCTATCTCTTGTGCTAATCGTTGTGCTTGAATGGCTGTTAGCCGTTCTTTCGCATAAATATCTTTCTGTGGAGATGTCAGTTTCATATATGTAAAATTAATTTTTCCAAAAATCGTAAAAATTGAACCATTGTGTCGGGTACAATTTTACTACTTTTTCCAATTCTTTAATATAATTTGTTGCCAGCTGCTGAATTTTCTCTTTTTTGTTTATATTTTCTTGGTGGACTGTTATATTTTTGACAAAAATGCGGTAGTTTTTCTTTTTCTCTTTCATGATAAATAGAGAGAGAACTTCCACATTTTTTGTTATTGCTAAGGCAAAAGGACCGACAGGAAATTTTGCCGGTTCTCCTAAAAAATTACATTTTATACTCTTTTCGCTCCCTGCTGACCTATCGCAGGTTAAACTGATAATTTCACCGTTGTCAATGGCAGAGTTAAGCGAAAAGAGATGCGACATATCATCGGTAACTGTTAAAACTCTGACGTTTGTTTCTTTAAATTTCCGCTTTCTATATTGTTGTAAAATTTCTTCTTCGCCTCCAAAGGCAATAGAGTTTATTCGTTTTACATCTTGTTTAAGCAGATACCCTGCTATTTCAAAATTACCCACGTGGGCACCAAACAGCATATATCCCTCTTTTTTTTCTAAAAGTTTGTAAAACTCTTCTACACCTTCGGAGGCAAAACTAAATTTAATATTTTTGTTACTTAAAACGGCTAATTTGTCCATTAAAATTTGTCCGAAAACAAAATGTTGTGCCCAAGTATAGAAAACAGCTTTTCCTTTTGGATAACTAAGTTGTTTATGGAAATAAGAATAGATTGCATTTCGGGATTTTGGGCGGCAAAGGAGATAAAAAGGCAAAGCAAGGGCTACAAAACTATAAGCAATACAGAGAGGAATATATTTTAAAATCCATAATAAAAATTTTAATCCGAAATTTCCTCCGTCTGTTCGACCTTGCCATTGTCTGTTATCTTCCTGCATTTACTTATCAGCCATTTTGGAATAGATATAATCATAAAATTGAGCTAAAGTTGCAACATCCTTTAACTCTTCTGCTTTAATTTTAAAACCAAAATTCTGTTCGACAATCACAACAATATCTACAAAATCTAAACTATCAATTTTTAAATCATCTTTTAAGTGTGCGTCTTCCTTTATTAGTTCTCTTTCAATTTCAATCTCTTCAACTAAAAAATCATTGAC
>DUOL01000100.1 GCA_012838875.1 Bacteroidales bacterium
CTCGAAATAATTTTTAATCCACATATCGTGGTTACCGGTGAAATAGTAAACTTGTATGTTCTTCTGTTTAAGTTCCGCAAATTTATTAAATAAACGGTAATAACCCCGCGGCACCACGTCTTTATACTCAAACCAAAAATCAAAAAGATCACCGAGAAAAAAAATATGCGTAGCATCTTGCATAATCGCATCCAACCAAGTTAAAACACGTTGCTCCCTCTCTTCATTTACATATTTGTCTGACGGTGCTCCGAAATGAAAATCAGACGCAAAATAGCACACGCCATTGACCGTTACGGGATTTTGAAAATATAATTTATTCATGCGAGAATAATTTTCCGACAAAAATACGAAATTAAAGTTTAATAAATTCTAACTACCCCTCATTTTAAATACAAGGTGTTAAAAATCAACTTCTTATAAATGCAGAGAAATATTATTTTTTCAATGGATACTCAATAGCATCAAATGTTATTTTTTCAACTTCAAATTGCTCATTCATAATAAGCAATGCGGCTTTTTCAATTTGAATAATTGATTCTTTTGGTTTTGCAGAAAGAGAATATTGCCACTCAACTTTCTCAAATGGCGATAGATTTGCCGTTATTTTTTCCACTTTGTCATTTTCATTCACCACCGACATTTGGCAACTCTCGTCCCACTTTATTCTATTTTTCATAATTTCCTGTCTATAGGTTACGGCTCGTTGCTCTTTTCCGTTTTCAAAAATGAAAGTTACATAAATCTTTCTTTTTTCTAAAGAATCTTCTGTAATCGTTCTTGAATAATAAAATGGGGAATCGGTTACCGAATCGTTACCGTCGGCATGGCTACTTTGGGCACATGCAGATATTAAGAAGGAGAGAAGAAGAGAGAAAAGCGTTATTTTAATTTTCATTTTAAAATCTATTAATCCATTCGGCGACATCGACAACCGATATTTGGTTCATACATTTAAAGTGTCGGAGTGGACATTTGGAATATCCCAATTTAGAACATGGTCGGCAAGGGAGGGCGACCGTTTCAAAATTACGGTAATTTTCCGTTTTATTGGGTCTATAAGGATACATACCGAATTCCGGCAAGGTATTTCCCCACAAAACTGCGATGGGAACGTCAAAAGCGGCAGCAATATGCATTAGTCCCGTATCGCCGGTTAAAAGGCAATCTGCTTTTTGAATAATTGAAGCGGAATGAAAAAGAGAAAATTTCCCGCAGCCGTTATACGCTTTTTCGCCCAATTTAATAGCAATATCCTCTCCTTCTTGAATTACATCTTTTCCTCCGAGCAACATAACCGGTTTATGTAGAATTTTCGCAATTTCCACAATCTTGTGCGTTGGCGGACGCTTCGTAGCATGGATACTGCCAAGAGAAATCGCTACAAAACCATTTTCAAAAACAGCGGGCAAATCATCTTCATCGTACTCTCTCTCCTCAGGAATAAAAAAATCCAATCCTTTCCCGTCATTAAAAACATTCAATTTTTCAGTGGCAGCAAAATATCTATCAACAATATGAATACTGGGAAGAAAATTAATTTTCAAATTAACGTAAATCCATTTTTGGATGTTATGTTTTGGAAAAGTCCCGTACGAAATATGTAGTGAGCGAATAATCTTTCGGGAACGTAGATTTTTTTGTAAATCGACAATAAAATCGAATTTCTCGTCACGAAGCTGATTGATGGTTGCCTTTAAATCTCCGAAAAAGGTATGAATCTTGTCAACATAAGGATTTACTTCAATAATCGAAGCGTACTCTTTTTTGACTAAATAGTGAACCTCTACATTCGGAATTTGTTCTTTAATTGCTCTGATAACGGGGCTTGTCAGTACAATATCACCGACAGCACTAAAACGAATAATTAAAATCTTTTTTCGCGGCGAAGGGGGTTGATCATCCATTATATTTCAAATTTACCAATTATTATCTTCTGTAATTGTAATCTCTTTACCAAATGCTGTTTTCACCGGATTGGCATACATTTTCAAGAGACATTGAACCATTTTATCTTTCGGAGCATCTTCTATAACGCTCTGTTTATCAATATATTTTAAAAATTCTTCTTTTTGCTCTCTGCTGTAATGAGCAGCAAATTCCGAACTATTTTCGACCATATCGTAAGCTATATAATTATTCTCATATAGCTTAAAATTGCGATGAATTTGTTCATCTATCAATTTACACATCTCACCGATTTTGTCATTATTTCGGAGCGAATCGTCAATTTCATCAATTTCATCAATAATCGGTTTGCCGATAACGAGCGAGACTTTGCCTTTATAGCCGAAGATGCCCTGTTTCATGCTTTCAAAATCTTCCCCTTTACTTTTTTTATAGCTGTTATTTTCGGATAAAATCAGTTCGCGAGCTTTTAGTCTGTCGCAAGGGTCATACTCGTATGAAATAGAAACAGGAACAATTTTTAATTCTCTAAAACCTGATAAAATATCGTTTTTTGAGAAATCGACTAACATTTTCACTAAACCTTGTTGCGTTCTGTCAATTCCATTTTTAGCCCTTCCGTTACGTTGTGCTATCCAAACCGATTCTTTTTCTACTGTTAAGCTATGATAAATATATTGAGAAAGAAGTTGTGAATTGATTAATTTTTCACGAATCGTCCCGCCTCTTTTCACGATAAACATCTTATTTAATTTAAAAAACAGTTCTAAAGTATTAGATGTCATTAAATTATCTCCAAAGGCAATTTTAGAGGTATTAAAATCCTCCATTAAAAAATACTTTTGTAAAAAGACAGGATCTAGAACGATATCGCGGTGATTTCCGACAAAGACGTAGACTTCATCGTGTTTTATGTTATTGATGCCCGAAAATTCGATACCATTTGTTTTATTTTGAATAATAAAGTTTACAAATCTGTAAATAATCGAATATTGTAGCTTAAAAATGGAATCCACATGCTTCAACTCATTAATAATCTCGTCGTAGCTATTTTCGGTAGA
>DUOL01000101.1 GCA_012838875.1 Bacteroidales bacterium
ATACTTTGCTTACGTTTAAAGATATTTCACCCAAACGTACGATTGTGCTATTTCGTCCTCCGGTCTATTGTGTGGGCTGTTTAAAAGAGATGCTCCGTTACTTCGATTCTCTCAATTTAGATACGTCAGTAGTAAATTTTGCAATTATGATTGAAAATGAAGATAATTACTTAGAACGAAGACAAACAGACAAAGAGATTAAAAATTTATACAGCAATCCTTATACTTCTTATTATATGAGTTCTGAAATGCGTAGCGAGATACATGCTAAGCTTTTGCCTTATAAAAAAACGCCTCTTATCTTTCTTATTGACCATTCCAGGCAGAGTTTACAAATTATGAATGATGAAGATATTTTTACTTCAAACTTGAGAAGATATGATTTTACTGAAGAGTTTTTGAAAACGATTGAAGAGTTTTTAAAAACGAACTAAATTTTGATACATTAGATTAGCCAATAAAATAGTATTTTTGTATCATTAATTTTAGAGAAATGGATTATACAATAGATTTTACGGCACTGACGCAGTATGATAATTTAGAATTTATTGCAAAACAAGTAGTTGAAGGGTTTATTACGGGGCTACATAAAAGTCCGTTGCATGGTTTTTCTGTGGAATTTGCAGAGCATCGCCAATATAATCCCGGCGAACCGACTAAACACATAGATTGGAAATTGTATGCTAAAACGGACAAATTGTTTGTGAAACGCTACGAAGAGGAGACCAATTTACGGTGTCATTTAGTTATTGATAATTCATCGTCTATGTATTTCCCCGTACAAGAGCAATATTCGCTTACGTCTCTTAATAAAATATTTTTCTCTGTTTATGCAGCAGCAGCCCTGATACAAATATTTAAAGCTCAGAGAGATGCTGTTGGATTAAGTGTCTTTTCCGATACCTTAGAGCTACATACCCGTGCGCGAGGCGGTACGATTCACCAAAAAATGCTCTATCGAGAATTGGAAAAAATATTGCAACCTATTCCGGTAGACAGACAAAAAAGTTCCATGGTTACCGATACGTTACACACGATTGCCGAACGAATTAATAAACGGTCATTGGTAATTATCTTCAGTGATATGTTTGAAACGGAGACAAATACCGAAGAGTTGCTATTGGCTTTACAACACTTACGACATAATAAACACGAAGTAATCCTTTTTCATACTTATCATAAAAAAATGGAATTTGATTTTGCGTTCGAGAATCGACTCTATAAATTTGTGGATATGGAGTCGCATGATGAAATTAAAGTTCATTCTAACCAGATTAGAGAGTATTATCAGCAGGCTATCGGTGATTTTTTCCAGGAATTAACGCTGAAATGTGGTCGTTATCAAGTGGATATGGTAGTAGCTGACATTAATAAAGGATTTAATCAAATTTTACTGCCTTATCTAATTAAACGACAACAACTCTATTAATGGTTAAAACAAATAAATTAACAATACGTGAGTGGGACGCGTCAGACCGTCCACGAGAAAAATACCTGAGCAAAGGAAAAAATGCGCTCTCTAACGCAGAGTTATTGGCTATCCTTTTTCGTAATGGAACGGCACAAGAAAGTGCCCTTGACCTAAGCAAAAGATTATTGACGTCTGCCAATAATAGTCTGAATCAGTTAGCAAATTTTACGGTTGAAGAGTTGTTGAAGATTAAAGGAATCGGTAATGCGAAAGCTATCACTGTTCTTGCCGCTTTTGAATTGGGGAGGCGAAGACGTTCAGAGAAAATTGAAGAGCAAAAGAAGATTAAATATACCGAAGATGTCATCGAGTTAATGCAACATCAACTGGCAGACCTTAAATATGAAGAGTTTTGGGTGATATTTGTTAATCAAAGTTCTACCATTATAAAAATGGAAAAAATCGGGAAAGGCGGGATTACTTCAACAACCGTAGATATTCGCCTTATTATGAAATCGGCGTTAGAGTGCTTCGCAACAGGGATTATTCTTTGCCATAACCACCCATCAGGGGCGGTGAAGCCAAGTCAAGCAGATATTCAATTGACCAATACGATAAAACAAGCATCTACTATTCTGAATATCAGCTTAATAGATCATGTCATTATGAGCAATGAAAAGTACTATAGTTTTTTTTCCGAAGGACTTATTTGATGAAACGCAAATTTTATAGATTTTCAAGTATAGTTCCTATCAAATTGTAAGCACTTTCTTCAATATCGGACAGTCGCGCGGGTAACATGTAGCAAGGGGTAGAGAATACCATGTTTTGTTTATCGGCAATAACTTCTGTTTGTTGCGTATTGATATGTCGAGCACCAAGTTTTTGCACATCAGCAGCCGTAGCAGGGTCCGTTCCTACGGTAATGACAATATCTTGCAGTACTTTTGCAAGTAAAACAGGAGAAATGCATAATGCTCCGATAGGTTTACCTTTCTGGTGCATCTGTTTAATTATAGCATTGATATCGTCACGAACTTGCATCTTTACGCCCTTTTGAGCATAAGTAAAAAGATTTTTGGCAGCTCCGAACCCTCCGGGAAATATCAGAGCATCAAATTTATCCGGATTAAAATCCGAAAGAGGAGAGATTTCTCCTCTGGCAATTCTCGCCGCTTCGACTAACATATTCCGTTTTTCGTCCATGGGTTCTTTTGTCAAATGATTGATTACATCATATTGCTCTTCGTCCGGGGCAAAAACAGTGTAAGAATGTCCATGTTTGTCAATGGCTAATAAAGTCATGGTGGATTCATGAATCTCGGACCCGTCAAGGTGTCCGCAACCACATAATATGACGGCAAATTTTTTCATATAAAGCAATTAAAACTCAATTTTTTATTTTCTCCTGCAAATATACTCTTTTTTTTAATAAAGAAAATTGTTGTAAGGATAAATTTTTACGTGAAGTTCTTTAATATCTTCGTATAAAGTTTCCTTTAACTCTTCGATATTTTCTTTTGTTTTTGCAGAGATAAAGAGAGTTTTATAAGCCGATTTTGCCATCCAGGTCTGTTTTAATTCGTCTAATGTAATATTACATTTCTCTTTAGGCGTTAAATCATCTGCCTCTTTTTCAATCCATTGATAATTATCTATTTTATTGAAAATTAGAATAATCGGTTTGTCGTGAACTTTAATATCTTCAAGAGTTTGGTTCACGATAGCAATCTGTTCTTCAAAATCGGGGTGACTTATATCGACAACATGTAAAAGCAGGTCACTTTCCCTCAATTCATCTAAAGTAGATTTAAAAGATTCTACTAAATCGTGTGGTAATTTTCTGATAAAACCGACCGTGTCGGAAAGTAAAAACGGTAAATTTTTGAAAACTACTTTTCTTACGGTCGTATCTAAAGTAGCAAAGAGTTTATTTTCAGCGAAAACGTCAGATTTGCTCAGCAAGTTCATAATTGTCGATTTTCCCACATTGGTATAACCGACAAGAGCGACACGAATAAACTGTTCGCGATTGCTTCGTTGTGTCAATTTTTGCCTATCAATATCTTTCAATTTCTTTTTCAACAGTGCAATTCTGTCTCTGATAATTCGTCTATCGGTTTCTATCTCTTTTTCTCCGGGTCCACGCATCCCAATGCCCCCTCTCTGTTTTTCAAGGTGTGTCCACATTCTCGTTAAACGTGGTAGTAAGTAGTTGTATTGAGCCAGTTCTACCTGTGTTTTAGCATGTGCCGTCTTAGCACGTTTTGAAAAAATGTCAAGAATGAGGTTTGTCCTATCAAGAATTTTACACTTTAAAACAGCTTCAATATTTCTTATTTGTGAGGGCGACAACTCATCGTCAAAAACTGCAATGTCGATTTTATTCTCCTCTATATACTCTTTAACATCGTTCAATTTTCCGGAACCAAGATAAGTTTTGGGGTCCGGGAATTGTAAGTTTTGTATGACTTTCTTTATCGGTAAGCCACCTGCTGTTTCAACCAAAAAAGCCAACTCCTCTAAATACTCCTCCATTTTTTCATAAGGAGTATCAGGAGTAGAAACACCTATTAAAATCGCCTTTTCAATAGGTGTTTGACGATGTGAAAAACTATTATTCATAAAATCTTAAAGTAGTTCGTCTATTTTAAATATGAGACCGAGACAGTAGAATGCTTCTCTTTATTTTAATATGAAGAATTGCTTTTTTCTACTTTTGCAGCGGGATCACATTTTTGATAAATGGCATCTGCGAGGCGGCTGGCTCCAATTCTAAAAAGGTGATTATTGAGCCATGGCTCACCAAGCACATTTTCTAATATTTTCAAATAGGCAAGCGCCGTATCAGCGTCAGAAATACCACCGGCAGGCTTCATTCCAACTTTTTTCCCGGTCTTTTCATAATGAGCTTTAATAGCATCTAACATTACTAAAAATGATTCCGGCGTAGCATTTACAGCTACTTTTCCTGTTGAGGTCTTAATAAAATCGGCACCGGCTTCGATGGCAATTTCAGCAGCTTTGTAAATGTTCGTTAAGGTTTGTAGTTCGCCGGTTTCTAAAATCACTTTTAAACGAGCTTTCCCACATGCCTTTTTAATTGCTACGATTTCATCAAAAACTTCTTGATAATTTCCTTCTAAAAATTTTCCTCTGGAAATAACCATGTCAATTTCATCAGCTCCCTGTTCAACGGTATACTTAACTTCAGCAACCTTAATCTCAATGGGTGATTGTCCTGCAGGAAATGCACCGGCTACAGCCGCCACTTTTACGTTACTATTTTTCAAAAGTTCTTTTGCCTGAGCAACAAAAACAGGATAAACACAAACCGCTGCGGTTGTGGGGATTTGCTTCTCTTCGTTTTTGTATGCCAATGCCTTTTGACATAAAGATTCTACTTTTTTCTTATTGTCCGAACCTTCTAACGTGGTTAAATCAATGGAGTTTAAAATAAAGCGATAGGCAGAGTCCTCATTAAAATGACGAAGA
Source organism: Bacteroidales bacterium (assembly GCA_012838875.1). Classification (GTDB taxonomy): domain Bacteria; phylum Bacteroidota; class Bacteroidia; order Bacteroidales; family WCHB1-69; genus DUOL01. Next base: position 4,907 of record DUOL01000101.1, read on the forward strand.
GGAAGTGATTTGTAATGTTCGATTCTTTTTTGAATTTCGTTTTCGTTTACAATTTTATTCATAATGTTACTATAAAATGGATTAATAAAAAATAAATTTTGTCAATTATCTGTTTTTTTTGGTTTTTTAGAAAAATGATTAAGCGCTAATTTTAATGAAAAAACGTGAGAGTAGGGAGCAATTGAAAGGTTGCCAATGTCGGTAAGAGCATAATCTATCGTTACTATGTTTTTAATACAAATTCCCAATCCTAAATTTATTTGCAAAGATGTTTTTGTTTTATCATTAAAATCTTTTTCTTGTTGAAAATTGCCAATTCCTGTCCGCAAAGCTACAATATTTTTATATCCAAATTCCATGCCGAAATGCGGGTCAAGACTAATGACTTTACCGCTAATCAGTGTATGGCGTTGTTTATCAAAAGCAAAATCGCAATCTAAGACAAAGGTAGCATTAAAACCTTTTCCGAAATCAACCTGTTTTCCACCGCCAATAATCAATTTTGGAAGTGTAATTTCCAATGAATTGGTCGGAATTTCATTCTCCGTTTGTTCAAAAACGGCAATTATTTCATCATTAAGATGATAATTCCATGCGTTAAAGGTTGAGGTCGCGTCGCGGAGGAGTGCCCCTGCGTGCCAACCTGAACGATGGTACTGTATCCCGGCATCAATCCCAAAACCCCACGCATCAGCAAAACTCCCGAGATTTCGTTTAATTATCTTAGCACTTCCTCCCACCGAAAGCCCTTTTACTTGAGGAAAATTATAAGAATAAGAGAGTAAAAATGCCATATCGGCAGTAGAAAATGTCGAAATTCTACTGTAATCGAAATTCCCTTGATTATCAACAAGAAAAAGAGTGTTCATAATGTTATCAATTCCTAATCGAATGAAAGAGAGTGCAATAGCGGAAGAAGTGTCAATTTTGTAAGCTAAAGCTGCGTAGTCATAATTTGCAATATTGGCGAAGTAGGCGGCATGCATCAAGGAGAGTTGATATTTTTGTTCCATTCTACTTAAACCGGCGGGATTCCAATAGCCCGAAGTTACATCGTTAGTAATTGCCGTTAAGCTGTTCGAGAGTGCCAACCCGCGAGCCCCCACACCGATAGAAAGAAATTCATTGCTATATTTCGCCGTTTGTGAAAAACCGAACAGATTTAGAAAAAAAAAGATTATAACAAACGAACTTCGCTTCACTTAGATAAATTTTAAAATAGTAACGAATAAAAAATAAAAAAATTATTTATTTAATTATTCCGATAATATTATAAATCAATGAGATAAAAAATCAAACATTTTTTTAATGGCTATCCCGCGATGACTCATTCCATTTTTTTCATCGTCATTCATTTCGGCAAAAGTTAAACGATGCTTATGCGGAACAAAAATAGGGTCGTACCCAAAACCCTTATCCCCACGTTGTTCGGTTATTATCTCGCCATCAATTCGACCTTCAAAAAAGTGCTCTTTCCCATTCAAAATAAGAGCTACGATAGTTATAAAAGAGGCTTTTCTGTTAGAAATCCCTTCTAACTCCTGCAAAAGTTTTTTGACATTATCTTGGTAAGTTGCATTTTCTCCGGCATAACGTGCAGAAAATACGCCGGGACGACCATCAAGGGCTTCCACAACCAAACCTGTATCATCGGCAAAGCAATTACAAGGTTTATATTGATAAATCGTTTGAACTTTTTGGCGGGCATTACCCAAAAAAGAATCGGCGGTTTCAGGAATATCTCCCTCAAAACCGATATCGGCTAAACTTTTAATAATAAACTTCGAGCCTGCTAAAGCTGTTATTTCAGCTAATTTGTGCCTATTATGCGTTGCAAAAACTAATTCCAATTCCTTAATTCAAGATATTGGGTGAGAGTTTTTAAGCTTCGCCCTTAATTTCAACTGCTTGTTTTCCTCTATAGTAACCGCATTCTCCACAAATTCTGTGTTTTAAAACTGCGGCACCACAATGGTTGCAAGTAACTAATTCCGGAGGAGTAAGAAAATCGTGCGACCTTCTTTTGTCTCTTCTCATTACTGATTGTCTGCGTTTTGGATGAGCCATAGCTATCTATTTTATTAATGATTCAAATCTTTTATATGTTGTAGCGCTTCCCACCGCGGGTCTATAGAAGTCTCCTTAGCAGAAAGAGCATTAATTCTTTCTAAAATATCAGAATTGCAAGTCGAATTCCCATTTTCATCATCAGCATGCACTTTTTGCATGGGCAGAGCTAAACAAATAGACTCATAAACAAAATGGAAAATGTCAAGTTCATACTCATTTTCATCAATATACCAAATATTATCTTCATTTTGGTACAATTTGCTATCGGCGACCAACTTTACTATCAATTGTTCAGAAAAGTTCAATTTCAAACTTAAAAGATCTAAACAACGGTCGCACGGTGTAAAAACCGTTCCCTCAAAATTGAAATCTAAAATAAGCATTTTTTCGCTATTTTCCATCTCAATTTGCACATTAACGACACCGTCTTGTAATTCCGACAATTCTGTTAATTCAAAGAACGTTTTATTGCAAGTCATTGAATATCTATGTGTTCCGAGACTTACGCCAGCAATTCGGAGCTTGAATTTTTCCCTTTCTTGTTTCTCGTTCAGCGCCATAATTTTGAGGTGCAAATATACATCAATTTTTTAAATTATACAATAGCAAAAAATCCACTCTTGCGAGATATAAATCGGATGTTTTTTTTATTAGATATAATTATATTTTTTATTAGGGCGTGTCCCCTCGCTGCGCTCGGGGTCGGCGCCCGGTTCCAAGTCCGCGGGCACAAGCCGTGGGGACGCAAGGCGGCAAAAAGAGCTTACAAGCTCGCTTTTTTG
>DUOL01000102.1 GCA_012838875.1 Bacteroidales bacterium
ACTATTCCAAAAAGTGTATAAAGCGCAAAGTTTAATATTTCTGCACGAGCAACTTACCCGCGTGAGGCGCTTAGGTGGAAAGCCCGCAAGGGCGGAAGCCGCTGGGGATGCGGCGGCAAAAAAGCGAGCTTGTAAGCTCTTTTTGCCGCCTTGCGTCCCCACGGCTTGTGCCCGCGGACTTGGAACCGGGCGCCGACCCCGAGCGTAGCGAGGGGGCACGCCCTAATAATTTTTATAATAATTATTATTATCCTGATTTTTAGCCTGTTAGAAGTATAAATGTCCTGTTATCAAAAGCGGCTCTTTTTAGAGAAAACGCTTGATAATACGTAAAAAATGGGTGTATTTATTGAATTCCCGATTGAAAATTCCGGTTTGGTCTATTTTATCAAGGCGAACTTTGCCGGACGCGTGAATGATGTTTTGATTGGCTAAAATGATACCGGTGTGAATGATTTTCCCCTCCTGATTTTCAAAGAAAGCGACATCGCCAATCTCCGCTTCGTTGATAAAATCTACAGGCTCTCCTAAGGAAACTTGCTGCGAGGCATCGCGAGGAAGGTTGATGTCAAGACTTTTATAAACAATTTGCACGAACCCCGAACAATCAATGCCCGCAGGGGAACGCCCACCCCAAAGATAGGGAGATTCTAAATAGGAAGTCGCAAATGTTGTCAACTCAGTTGAGCTGTCCGTTGCTTTAATTTCCTCCTCCTGCTGCGGCAACCTGATTTTAAATGCTTGCTTTCCTAAATTGAGAATCTCATTTTCCGGATAAGGAAACGAAGAACCCTTGTAAATCGGGAAAATAGTTCCCGCATTAACATTTTCAATGTTGAGTATTAGCTCTTTAAGAAAGAATTTTTTAGAATCAATATACTTTTCAGCGTTAGGAGTCGGAATAGAATTGAATAGGCTTTTGCTAATCCACCCTTGGTAGAGGCAGTCGCAGGTTTCAATTTTCACCCAATTTTCCTCCTCTTCTAAAAATTGATATAGCTCCCCAAACAGCAATTGGGAAACCATTTCACTTTTTTCGCTTGGCAAAGCTCGCAGAGGAATAATCGCGATATGACAAACTCCGTATTCCATTAGAAAGGCAAGTCGTCATTGACATTTATATCGTCCGTAAACGTTGCGGATTCCATTAAATTATCATTTTGATGAGGTAAACCGGCTGGCTTGGCAGGTTCTTCTTTCATCATTCTCCAAGCTCGTACATCGGTGTACCAGCGACCGTTAAATTCACGAGATTCGATAGAAATAGAAATATTTAGCGTATCACTAATCGCAAATTTTTCAACTTCATCAATCTTGTCTCCCCAAACAGCAACACATATTTTTTTGGGATACTGCTCCATTGTCTCAACAATAATTTCTTGTTTTTGCCAGCTGTTTCCTGTTTTGCCCGTGCCCGACTGTACCGGCAATTTTTGAATTAATTTTCCTTTAATCTCTAATGACATACTTTTTTATTTTTTTATATAACTACTTTTTTTTATCCCTTTTTCCAAAAAGTGAAAAATGGACATATCTTTTCGGATTTTCTTTTAAATCTATAAGTAAAGCGTTTAAATTCGCTGTCGTGGCTTCGAGATTCCTATATAGAGAATCATTTTCTACCAACTGTCCGATATCTCCCTGCCCTTTGTTTATTTTTGTGGCAATAAGATGAATCTCATTGATTGTATTGTTTGCATTTTCAATTGTTTGTTTAATATTTGCTTGCGCTAAGGAGTCCGAAATGTTGTCAATATTAGCGATAACATCTTTTAGTTGCGGCGAAATCTCGTTTAAAGTTTCGCTAAACTTTTCAAGATTCACAACTAAATTGCCGACTTTATCTTTGTTTTTGGCGAGAATGTTTTCCAAGTCGCTTGTAATCTTTTCTAAATTCTCAAACGTCTTCGTTAAATTATCGGCGGCATCGGACTTAGCGAAGACATCTTTTAACGAATTTCCTATCGTATCTACGGAAGCGAGAATATTATTCAATTTTACCTTCATTTCATCTAAACCGTCTGTAAGTCCGGGAGTGCTGAAATTTGCAAGAGTATCGCCGCTTTTGGCAAATTCAGTAGCATTACCTAAATGGAGATTGAGAATAAAACCTCCTAAAAGATCTTTGGAAGCTATCTCAAATTTAGAATCTTTTGGAATATCAATAGCTTCCGTTATTAGTACCTCTACGCAAATCTGCGTAGTTTCGTCCGGAATTAATTGCAATTTAGTAACCTTCCCAATTTTATAACCTTTTACGTATACAAGACTACCCACTTGCATTTTGTTGATGTCTTCAAAAATGGAATAGTAATAAACCTTTTTGCCGAAAATGTCTTTCCCCTTTAAGAAATTTGTTCCCGCATAAAAAATAATGATAGTCGCTATACACATGATAGCTACCCTAATTTTTAATGCGTTTTTTTTATTGATTTTTCGTTCTCTCATCTATTATATATTTGATTACCAGAATGATTTAATTAAATAAGAGGTGAGCAAAGATACAAAAAAGAGTAAATGAAATTACTTTTTTCGAGACAACCTTTTCGCTTCATCAATAGTAATTTTACTATCATTGTTAAAAGCAACAATAAAAGCATCTTTATAGCCCTTTTCTTTCATCTCCTTCAATAATTTTTGAGCTTTTTCAAAACTATCTTCATCGCCGACCGTATATTTCCACCAATTATTTTCCGAATATTTTTTGACATCGTTTAATTTTCTAAACTTCTGATGATCTATGGGTAAATCATCGGTTGTAGCATAAAATTGAACACGATAAGATATAGAAATAGTGTTGCTACTGTCTTTAACTACAAGTTCCTGTTTGGTAGTATCCATAGGAGTATTTATTGCAGGAGTTTCGACAGGGCTCTGTTTCTCAATAATATCAACAGGAATGAAACTTTTTGTATCCTCCTCAATTTTGTTTTTATACTCAACAATAGCATTATAGATACATTTCGCCATAATAATTTGATTCTCTTCTTTCATCATAATGGCTTCCTCGTCAACATTAGAGATAAATCCTAATTCTATTAAAATACTTGGCATCGCCACTTTGTATAATACCCAAAATCCCGCTTGCTGTACTTTTCTATCAATAAATTTTGTATAATTCAGCAGGTTTTTCTGCACGTATGAAGCTAAAAGTGTAGAATTTTTGAGATAAGCCGAAGTGTAAAGAGAGAAAATGACATTCGCTTCGGGGGAGTTGGGATTAAAACCCTCATAATTATTCTCATAATTTTTTTCTAAAAGAATGGCGGCGTTTTCCTTCTTTGCAACAGCTAAACTCGCTTCCGATTTGTGCAATCCCATTACAAAAGTTTCTACTCCGTTTGCCGCTTTGTTTTCGGAGGCGTTACAGTGAATAGAGATAAATAAATCGGCATGATTGTCGTTGGCAATACGGGCACGTTTGTATAAATCTACGGCAACATCGGATTTTCGCGTATAAATGACTTTCACGTCATTGTAATTATCGGTTATCAATTTCCCTAATTTAAGAGCAACGGACAAATTAATGTCCTTCTCTTTCACCCTTTTGCCCAACGCTCCAGGGTCAGCCCCGCCATGCCCGGCATCTATTACAATGCATTTTACTTTGTCTCTATTTTGTGAAAAAATGAGAGAGTTAAAAAAAGTTAATAGAAAGAATACTAAAAATATTTTTTTAAAGTTCATAGAAAATACAATTTTGTGTATTTTTGATATTTATTATTTACAAAAATACGTTAAAAATAGAAATTGGAACAACTTTGGGAAAAAAAAACTTGATTGAATTTTCTTATTCTTTTCGTATCTTCTCTATATTGCTAATTATCAATCTTTTAGCCTGTTTCTGTTTGGCTCAACCCTCTCAGCCCAATAGTGCCGACGACTCACTTTCGACCCCGTATAATTCGCATACGGAAATTATAAATGGCGATACTTCGCTTATTAAATCAACCGATTCCTTACATATTGACTCTAACGGAACGGTAAAAATCTCCCCGAATGCAATACGTGAACAGGTAAAATATCGTGCCATAGACTCTATCCGTTTTGATATTCTTAAGAGAAAAGCCTATTTATTTAAAGACGCTGTCGTTGAATACGAAGATATTGAGTTGAAAGCGGATTACATAGAGATTGATTTTAGTAATAATGAATTATATGCAAGCGGGATTGCCGATGCTAACGGAAATATTATAGGGAATCCTGTTTTTAAACAAGGAGAATATGTTTTTCAAACACATGAAATAAAATATAATTTCAAAACGAAAAAAGGGAAAATTTGGGAAGTGATTACTTCGGAAGGGGAGGGATATATACACGGTGAACAGATTAAGAAACTTGACGATAACTCTTCGTTTATCAAAAAAGGGAAATATACGACTTGCGAGTTGGAACATCCGCACTTTGAAATCGCATTCACAAAAGCAAAGGTGATTCCGAACGACAAAATTGTTACCGGACCTGCCTATTTGAGTTTCGGCGGCGTTCCGACAATTATAGCTATTCCTTTCGGATATTTTCCTATTCAAAAAGGAAGACAATCGGGCGTTATCATGCCTACTTTCGGAGAATCCGCTAACCGAGGTTTCTATTTTGAGAATTTTGGTTACTATTTTGGAATTAGTGACAATTTTGATTTATTGTTGGCGGGAGATGTATATACACGTGGCAGTTGGGCGGCAAAAGTGCGTTCAAATTACGTCTTTCGATACAAATGCAGGGGAAATGTCAATCTTAGTTTTGCTCAAAACCTTTTTGGTGAAAAATTAACTTCCAGTTTTTATAAAACCAACGACTTTAAACTCTATTGGGCACACCAACAAGACCCGAAGTCAAACCCGACTACCCGATTCTCAGCTCATATTGACATTGTTAGTCGTACTTTTAATACTTACAATCCGTCAAGTGTTAGAGATTACCTTTCAAATCAGTATACTTCAAAGCTCAACTTCTCTACCAACGCCAGAGATATTTTCTATTTCGACGCAACGGCTTCCTATTCTCAAAATACGCTTACCGGAGTTGTTGATATAGCGCTGCCCGATATCAGTATGTCAGTAAATCAATTTTATCCGTTTCGAAAAAGAAATAAAACCGGACCCTTAAAATGGTATGATAATATCTCTTTAAAGTGGACGTCTCAATTTGCCAATAAAGTACAAACTTATGACTCCTTACTCTTAAAGCCGGAAACGTGGGAGAATATGCACCTCGGTATGAAACATCTGATTCCGCTTACAATTCCTATTAAAATCGGTAAAAATATAAATTGGAATAGTAGTTTTAACTTTACGGAAAGGTGGTATTTGCAGTCAATGCACCAAATCTTTATGATTGATACGACCAATGGCGAAAATAATCCCTATATTCTCTATCATCTGAAACGAGATTTCCA
>DUOL01000001.1 GCA_012838875.1 Bacteroidales bacterium
GAGGAGGAAAAAAGTATCGCTTCCATGGAAATAAGAATGTTTATTTTTTTGCGAAAAAAAACTAACATTCTTATTTTGCCATTGGCCACGCAATTGTATTGAAGCCACGGAGGACAAATGGAACAAGTTGCGGCGTGAGGAGGTAGGTGGAAAGCCCGCAAAGACGGGAGGCGATGGGGACGCTGCTGCAAAAGAGCGACCGGAGGAAGCTCCTTTTGTGGCTTTGCGACCCCACGACTACCGGCTGCGGACTTGGAACCGGACGCCGGCGGCGAGCGAAGCGAGGGGGCACGCCCTAATTAAAATTAAAATTAAAAAATTACGGATGAAAAATAAAGAATTGACAATAATTCATAATTCGCCTGACCTGCACCTTGTAACGCTACAAATAGATAAAAAATTAGAGCTGAGCTACGGCATCTTTGAATTTGCAACCTCTTTCACGGTATGACTCGTACGTTCCCGCACAGTGACAGCCGGGAGAAAAAAGAACCACGTCCCCGTCTTCGGAAGCGTAAAAAGCTGTCCTTACAGCGTCTTCCAAATTCATAATGAAAAAACTCTCTTTATTTATATTGGAGAAGAAATCTACGATTTCATTTTTGTAAACCCCTTGAACTACAATCTTTTTGACCTTATTATTGATGGAAGTAATGAGCGAATCGGTAATATTTTCTACTTTTTCAATATTTGTAATCCACGTTACCGGCTTCGTCATCGTTTCGAGGGCGTACCAAACGGCATTGGGATTTGAAGAACGCGAATCGTTGATAAAATCAATGCCTTTTATATTTTTCACAAACTCTAATTTGTGTTCGCTACCGTCAAAATCGCTAAGTATGGTTTGAAGCCCCTTGCTTCGGACATTAATTAAGCGATTTGCCAGGGCGGTCATCATCGAATTGCTTTCATTTTCATTTTGAAAAACGTTGTACTGGTTAAATTTTTGGTTTGACATAGTTATCTAAGTTTAAGGGTTACTACTGTTAAAACTGCGAATAGGATTCCGACTACAATGAACCGCTGTACGATTTTTGCTTCGTGGAAACCTTTTTTTTGGTAATGGTGGTGTAACGGAGCCATCAAGAAATAGCGTTTTCCTTCTCCGTATTTACGCCGTGTATATTTGAAATAGAGGACTTGAATAATGACTGAAATGGATTGTAATAAGAATATTGCACATAAAATCGGTATCAACAGCTCTTTGCGGATAATGATGCAAGAAACGGCAATAACACCGCCCAGAGTGAGACTTCCGGTGTCTCCCATGAATATTTGAGCCGGATAACAGTTCCACCAATAAAAGCCGATGCACGCCCCGACAAGTGCAGCGATGAATATAACAAGCTCGCTGATATTGGGAATATACATAATGTTGAGATAGTCGGCGAACACGGCATTGCCCGAGACATAAGCTAAAATGGCAATGGTAACCGCGACTACGGCAGACGTTCCGGCAGCTAATCCGTCTAACCCGTCCGTCAAATTGGCTCCATTGGAAACTCCGGCAATGATAAAGACGACTATGGGAATGAACAATAGGAATGACCATTTTCCCGTTTCATCGCCCATCCAACGGGTTAGCCAAGCATAGTCAAATTCATTATTTTTCACAAAGGGAATGGTCGTCTTGGTTGAATGTTTTGCCGGACTATCAGTAAAAATAGTTTTGGTTTTTGCTGCATTGTCAAAGGTAAAAACCTGCTCCGTTTTGATGTAATCGGCATGGGTTGCGGTTTTGTCTTTGATGACCACATCGGGGTGAAAATACATAATCACTCCGACTATCAAGCCCAAAATAATCTGCCCGAAAAGTTTCATCTTTCCTGATAGTCCCTCTTTGTTTTTCTTAAAAACTTTAATATAATCATCGACAAAGCCTATCAACCCAAGCCAAATCGTGGTGAAAATCATCAATAAGATATAAATGTTGTTCAATTTCGTCAGCAGAAGAACAGGAATGAGAACCGAGGCAATAATGATGATTCCGCCCATAGTGGGAGTTCCTTTTTTCTCCATTTGTCCCTCCAGACCTAAATCACGGATAGATTCGCCAATCTGTTTTTTTTGCAAAAATCTAATGACCCATTTCCCGATTATCATAGAGATAAAGAGGGAAAGGATGATGGCACTAGCGGCACGAAAAGAGATATATTGGAAAACCCCCGCGCCGGGGACATCAAATTTATCTAACCAATCAAATAAATAATACAACATTTTACCTTAATTTTTGATTATAAAAATTCTTTAACAACCTTTCTATCATCGAAAGGATGTCTTACATGATTAATTTCTTGGTACGTTTCGTGTCCTTTCCCCGCCACTAACAGCACTCCTCCGGGCGACAACATCATACATGCCGTCTTAATTGCTTCCTTTCTATTTTCAATGATTAACACATTTTTCTTGTACGAAACAGGGACGCCCTTTTCCATATCGCTAAGTATTTTGAGAGGATCTTCGGTACGAGGATTATCGGAAGTTAAGATGACTTTATTGCTAAAATCGCACGCAATTTCAGCCATTAACGGACGTTTTAGCGCATCTCTATCGCCCCCGCACCCTACTACGGTTATCACTTCCGAACTATTGTTATTAATATCTTGAATGGTTGAAAGGACATTTTTCAGTGCGTCCGGAGTGTGCGCATAGTCAATAATTGCCACACTGCCTTTCTCATTATAAATAAGCTGGAAACGTCCGGAGGCGCTCTCCAAGTTGCTCATTACGGCGAGGATTTTTTCATCTTCCTCGGTCAGGAGCAATGAGACCGTCGCGTAAATTGCTAAGAGATTGTACGCATTAAATCTGCCACACAATTTAAAGAAAACTTCTCGCTCATTAATGTTCATTGACAACCCCTCGAAGTGATTTTCAATTATTTTGCCTTTTACCGTAGCTGCCGTTTGCAAGCCATAGGTGAAAATTTTTGCTTTCGTGTTTTGCACCATCACTTCTCCGTTTCGGTCATCAATATTGGTAACAGCAAAGGCAGTAGGTGCTAAGTTATCGAAAAAACTTTTTTTGGCTTTAATATATTGGTCGAAGGTTTTATGAAAATCGAGATGGTCGTGAGTGATATTGGTGAAAACTCCGCAAATGTATTCTACGCCCTCAATACGATGCTGACAAACCGCATGAGAACTGACTTCCATGAAACAAAACTCACAACCTGCGTTGACCATTTCGGAGAGTAACTTGTTAAGTTGTAGCGCATCAGGAGTCGTGTAAGTAGTAGGAAATTCTTTATTGATAATTTTATTGGTAATGGTAGAAATCAACCCTGTGGGATAACCTAAATCAATAAAAAGTTTATGTAACAAGGTGGCAATTGTCGTTTTTCCATTGGTTCCGGTTATTCCTACTAATTTAATTTTTTTTGAGGGGAAGTCGTAGAAGGCAGACGCTAACCGACCGAGAGCGACTGAGGAGTTATCAACTTTAATGTAGGTAACATTATTTTGTAAATTTTCAGGTAACGTTTCGACTACAATCACAGACGCCCCGTTCGCAATAGCCGCATCAATAAAATCGTGACCGTCAACATTAAGTCCTCGTTGCGCAACGTAGATGATGCCATTGGCAGTATGTGATTCTTCTTTCTTTATTTTGCGGGAATCAAACTCAATCTGAGAAATCATAACCTCCTCACTTCCTATGATTTCCTTATATTGAATAGCTTGTAATAATTCACTTAGTTTTTTCATGGCATATTATTGTTATTCGAGGTAAAGTTTTGCCGTCATTTTCTCCGTATTATATTCTTGATTTTTCACCCTTCCCCGACCATAAATTTTAGTAACATATCCTAATTTATTAAGCTCATATACTGCATCGGCGGCGGTCAAGCCTATCATATTGGGACTGTTTTTTTCTAATAAAACAGAACTCTTCGCTTGTTGAAGTTCGTTATCACTGTATGAAATGCGAACGTAAGGAGAGTCTTTTGTCAATTTCTGGTTTTCCACGCCGTAACCTTGAAAAACGAATGGGATATCCACATTAGCAATTGCACGTGAAGATGGAGTTACTTTTTTGTTTTCCGTAGGAATTTCGCGTAATGAAGTTAGGTAGGCTAATCGTGTAACATTTTTGGCAATATTAGCAAACGCTTTCACGGCAATCGTACTTTTACGCGAGACATTATAAATAAAAACAATTGCCGTATACTTGGGCTCATCGGCGGGGAAATACCCGCAAAAAGAGGCACTATTTTTATTTTTCAGATAACTTTGTGTTGTCTCATCCCAAATATCGCGTGTTCCTGTTTTGCCGGCAAAGGAAATATATTTATTTTTATACGCACGTGCCGTTCCCCGCTCCCCGCTCACTACCGCTTCAAGATATTTCCTCGCTCTTTTTATAGTTTCCGGCTTTGCAATTTGCTCCGCAATAACTTCGGCTTCAAATTTTTTAATCGTATCATTTTTATTTGTAACAGCATTGACAAACAACGGAACTATCATCTTCCCGTCATTCGCTACAGCATTAAAATAGATTAAGGTTTGGATAGGCGTCATCTTAAAACCTGTCCCAAAACAAGCATTATAATAACTATGAAAATCGTATGCCTTCCGCTTAATGTTAGGCGCATTTATCATTCCCAACTGCGTAGAAAATGTTGTTGTAATAAACAGAGAATCTATTTTTTTCAAATATTCTTGATAGTTATCAATAGAATAAGTGTCAAAAATCATAGCCGCAATTCCGACATTAGATGAGCGTTGAAAAGCTTCAATAGGATACCCCCACTCTTCGCGCCTCTCATATCCGTCCGTTTTCGGATAACGAAACTCCTTCCCGTTTTTATTTTTACGGATAAAAGTATGATACATCATGGGATACTTTTTGATACTATCATTATCAGTTCTCTCCAAATAAGCGAGGAGAGAGGCAAGTTTAAAGGTAGAGCCGGGTTCTACCATGGCTGTGAGTGCGTAATTCTGTTGACTCTCTTCGTATACGGAATGCCCCTCTTGAGTACGCGTTAAGTTTGAAATTGCTTTAACTTCTCCCGTTTTCGTTTCCATTACCACGGCACAGCCCCATTCAGCGTTCTCTTCAATTAATATCTTCAACAACTCATTATGTACGACATTTTGAATTTCAAGATTGAGCGTTGTATGAATATTAAAACCGTCAACAGGTTCTATTCGTTCATTAAGCGGAATGCGTGCTTGATTTACATATATATACTTTTGAGCGCCCGCTTCGCCTTGCAATATCTCATTTTGAGACATCTCCAATCCAAATTTCTTATTATCGGTATACATGCCTAACGTACGCCTTGCTAAGTCCCCATACGGATTAATCCTAACGGTTCGTATCGTATAATTGAGCCCCCCTTTTCGCTTTTGTGATAATAAGGGTAATTTATTGACAAACGCCGTATCTTCATCGGTTATCCACTCTTTTTCCCGATGTAATGTAGATTGCAAAATCGGCGCATTTTTCATCTCTTTAATAGCTTTCCGAAACTGCTTTTTATAATAATTGATATTTTTCTTAGGAAATCTATCCTTAAATTGTTGATAAAAAGCATACGCCAACTCATTAACAAGTTTTTCTATCTCTGCCGGATTTGCAGAACGAGAGAAATTACGCCCACCTCCGCAATAAATTGTATCGTTGACTATCGTATGTTGCCCTTTGCGATAACTCTTCGGTTGTAGCATTCTTCCATCGACAGTAATATCAAAAACATTAAAATTACTGATGAGTAACCTTCCTCTATCGTCATAAATCTCACCGCGTAGCGGTTTTAAATCATTTTGTACGACAAAGCAATTGCAAGTTGTGTCATCAGCTAACGGATTACTTTCCCAATCGGGTTGCGTTTTATCCAAACATTGAGCGGAAGTCCCTTCAAATAAACTGCGTTGAAAAAAAATAAGATGAACTATTTTCAAAAAACAAGCCAATCCAAGTATCACTACTGATAGATAAACTAAAACCATTTTAGCACTACTCTTCTTCATTGGACGGTTATTCATATTTGTTAATCTTCAACTACAATTTTAAACATTGCCTCATCTTTTTTCTTAAATCCTTCCTCTTCCATCATTAAAATTAATTCCTGATTTTGGTTATATGGGATAAATTTATTGTTTCGTTTTAGCTTGCTTATTTCTTCTTTATACTCTATCTCTTTCTGTTTTATAATCTGTTTTTTCTTAATTATTTGCCTCTCGCTCAGCAAAATAACTCCAATCAACAGGGCAAGAAAAATGAAATAGGGATACCATTGGCGTATTTTAGGCGAAAGCAGAAATTCTCCGCCGAAGATTTGCCAAAACCAGTTTGTTTTAGGCTCTTTATTCTCTTTTTCCTTTTTTCTATATGTTGATTTCATCTTTCGTATCAATTTTTTCAGCCACTCTCAACTTTGCACTGCGGGCACGCGGATTTTCTATGTTTTCAGCCTCATCGGCAACAATTGCTTTTTTAGTTATCAATTTAAAAGGCGTAAGAGGATTCCCGAAAAAATCTTTTTCAATTTTCCCGGAGCAATTCCCCGACCGCATAACTTTTTTCACTAATCTGTCTTCTAACGAGTGATAGGAAATGATAACCAACCGCCCACCCGGCAGCAGAGCATCTACAGTTTGTTCTAAAAAACTTTCCAACACGTCCAACTCTTTATTCACTTCAATTCTTATAGCTTGAAAAATTTGCGCCAATATTTTATTCTCTTTGCCGTGAAAAAGGATAGGCTCTAATATTTTCACCAATTGTTCGGTAGTTTTTATGGAAGTTTGGGCACGCCCCGATTTAATGAGCGAAGCGATTTTTCGTCCATTTTTCAATTCGCCATATTTAAAAAAGATGTCGGCAAGTTGTTCTTCGGAATAACTATTAACCACCTCTTGGGCTGTTAATTCTTTGCGTTGATTCATACGCATATCTAATGGAGCATCATAGCGGTAAGAGAAGCCCCGTTCGGGAGTATCAATTTGAAATGACGACACGCCCAAATCGGCTAATATTCCATGCACCGGATAGGCTTGATGATACTTTAAAAACTTGGTAAGATGCGTAAAATTCGCTCCGATAAATTCGAAACGGTTGTCATCAATTTTATTCTGAACGCTATCTTTGTCTTGGTCAAACCCCAACAATCGTCCCTTTTCATTCAACCGGGAAAGAATGAGACGTGAGTGTCCCCCGCCGCCAAACGTGGCATCAACATAAATGCCGTCCGCTTTGATAGCGAGAGCATCAATAGATTCATGAAGTAAAACCGGATTATGATACATCGTGACACCCCTCAACATTTTTATAGCCTCCTGTATGAATTGCCTCATTAAGCTCATTCAGCTCCTCAGGAGTCATAGCATATTCAGAGTGATATTTTTCACTATTCCAAATTTCGATTTTTCCATTATCCAGCAGCAAAACCACCTCACGCTCAATCTCATACTGCTCTAAAAGAGATTTGGGAATTACAAACCTATCCTGCGCATCACACTCAACAGAAGTAGTGTTTCTCAAAAAAGCATTTCTATACTTTTTAACGGCAATAATATTTCTATTTAAAGAATTCAGAAAATCCATCTGCTCAAGGTAAGACTCCTCCGTCCATAGCATAATGTGGTTACCGAAACCGTGCGTTAACCAAAATTTCTTGCGACTATTTTCCGGCAAAGATTTCAACAAAGCTGTCGGTAACTTTATTCTACCATGCTTCTCAATCGCAACTTCCCAATAACCGTAATCAAAATTTGACATTTTCCTCTATTTCAATGAACAAAAATACAAAAATATTTTTATTAACTCCACACTTTTAATAAAAAAAGCACTTTTTATCCATTTTTAATTATAACTACCTGAATATCAGAATGGAAAAATTAGGAGTTTTTGATTAGAAAAATAACTTATAAACAATAAATTATTGATAACTTGCATTTTAAATTCACTTTTTGGCAACAATTGCAACTATTTAACAATCAGCAAATTAATATTTTCAACTTATTAATTTAATTTTCAAGCTATTTATTTTGGAAAAAAAAGGAAATTTCTGGAGATATAACTTTGTAAAATCGAAAAAAACAATATCTCTTCTCAATTTTTCACACAAATATCAAAATATCATTGTTAATATGTAATAATGAAGAAACAGTTGTTAAAAAGTCTTACGAAATGAGTATCAAATTTTTAATTCGTAATTTTTAATTTCTAATTTTCTCTTGGGCGTGCCCCCTCGCTGCGCTCGGGGTCGGCGCCCGGTTCCAAGTCCGCGGGCACAAGCCGTGGGGACGCAAGGCGGCAAAAAGAGCTTACAAGCTCGCTTTTTTGCCGCCGC
>DUOL01000103.1 GCA_012838875.1 Bacteroidales bacterium
GCAACATTTTTGGCGAACTTGCTTTGCAAACGGCATACTTACAAGGGGAAGAGTGGTTAGAACAGTTGCTTGATTATCTAACCTCGAACGTGCAATTTACGAAAGAACTTTTAGCAGCGAAATGCCCCGAAATTACTACGTATCAACATGAAGCAACTTATGTTTTGTGGGTGAATTTCAAAAATTGCGGTATGTGTCATGAGCACCTACGAGAGAAATTAATTAAAAATGCCAAATTAGCGTTGAATGATGGTACTATTTTCGGTACAGGTGGAGAGTGCCATTTTAGAATGAATTTGGCTTGTCCAAAATCCACTATTCAAGAGGCGGTAAATAGACTATCGGACGTGTTCTAACTGATTGATTAAGAATAAAATGATTATGAAAAAATATATTTATTTCCTTTTTTTATGTGCTATTTTTCTTCTTTTTTCTTGTAAGAAGAAAGAGCCTTTTTCAGAAATTCCTGCAATTTCGTTCGTCAGTTTTAGTAAAATTAACGATGGTAGCGGGTCGGATAATCAAGGGAAACTTACGATTGCTTTTCAAGACGGAGACGGTGATTTAGGTCTTGATGAAGGTGATATTAATCCTCCGTTCGACACCTCATCGGTCTATTATTACAATTTTTTTGTTGATTATTATAAAAAGCAGAATGGCGAGTTTGTGCTTCTTTCTACTATGAGTGATTCAAGACATGCACGTTTCCCTCGCTTAAGCGACGATGTTCCGGAATCTATAGAGGGCGAACTTTCTGTTACACTTTATATTAACACTTACGATTTTTCTACTGTGTACGATACGTTAAAATTGGAGTGTTTTATTGTGGATAGGGCTTTAAACCACAGTAATGTCATTATCACACCTGAAATAGTCGTAAAAAAGAGATAAAGTTTTTTAATTACACTACTATAACTATATAGTAGTTTTTCTTCCCTTTTTGAATTAAAATATATTTTTGATTAATCAAAGATTCATGTGAAAAAGTATACGTATCATCAATTTTTGATTTGTTAACCGAAATGGCGTTATCTTTTAGCATTCTTCGCACTTCGCTTTTTGACGGGAATATCTCTGTCATTTCCGCAAGAAAATCTTCAACGGCAATAGGTTTTTCGAGTAACGTTTTTTCAATTTTTATTTGCGGTACGCCTTCAAAAACGGAGAAAAACATTTTTTCCGACAGTTTGCTTAGTTGTTGAGCCGTGCCTTTGCCGAAAAGGATTTCAGAAGCATTTACAGCGGCTTCGTAATCTTCTAGCGAGTGCGTTCTTATAGTAAGCTCTTTAGCTAATTTCTTTTGCAAAATTCTTAAATGCGGAGCGTTATCGTGTTCTTTTTCTAATGTTTCAATCTTTGCTTTAGAAAGAAGGGAGAAAATGCGGATATACTTTTTACTATCTTCGTCGGAGCAGTTGAGCCAAAATTGATAAAAAGCGTATGGAGAGGTTTTTTCGGGGTCTAACCAAACATTGCCGCTTTCTGTTTTACCAAATTTTCCGCCGTCTGCTTTCGTTATTAGTGGGCAGGTCAGTGCGAAGGCTTCTTGTCCCGTTTTTCGTCTTATAAGTTCGATGCCTGTGGTAATATTTCCCCATTGGTCGGAACCTCCCATTTGCAGCTTGCACTGAAAATGTTCGTGTAGATGAAAAAAGTCGTAACCTTGAGCCAATTGGTACGAAAATTCCGTAAAAGACATACCGTCCCCTTCGCCTGCAATTCTTTTTTTTACGGAATCTTTTGCCATCATATAGTTCACGGTCAGATGTTTTCCGATATCACGGATAAAGTCTAAAAAAGAAAACTTACTTAGCCAGTCGTAGTTATTGAGCAGTAAGGCGCGATTTTTCTCCGTTGAGTCAAAATCTAAAAATTTTTTCAGTTGTTTTTGAATAGCTTGTTGATTATGACGCAAAGTTTCTTCTGTCAGCAAATTACGTTCTTGAGATTTACCTGAGGGGTCGCCAATCATGCCGGTAGCACCTCCTAAAATAACAATAGGGCGGTGTCCGCAACGTTGAAAGTGATTTAGAATCATCACGCTCACTAAGTGTCCGATATGTAGTGAATCTGCCGTAGGGTCAATCCCTACGTAGCCTGATGTCATCTCTTTGTTAAGTTGCTCTTCCGTGCCGGGGGTCATGTCGTGAATCATTCCACGCCATCTTAATTCATCAACAAAATTCATTATTCTTAGACTTTATTCGATTAATAATAATTTTTTCTCGTAATTTCAAAAGTTATTCTATTTCTTTTGCAAAAATACATTTTTTTAAAGTTGTTTAAAAGAAAGCTTTAAAAGTTTTCTATTTTAAAAAATATTTTAGAAGTTATTGTCGGTTATTACTGCAAAATTTTCGAATATGCCAAGCATTCGACAAGTGTTCGTAAAATGGAACTTTTTTATCTCTATTCTTTTTAAAAAAGAGTTTTTTATATTGAAAAATCTTGTATTTTTGCATATTGTATGACTAAAATTAAATCAATTTAATAATAAAATTTAATAGTAAAGATTATGATTAATATTAATAAAGTAAGAACCGTAAATGATTTTCCGGTACCGGGAATTAAATTTTATGACATAACCACGGTTTTAAATGATCCTGAAGAGTTTCAAAATATTTTTAATGCTTTACTTGAAGAGGCAAAAAAAATGCGTCCGGACGTGATTGTTGCTTTAGAGGCAAGAGGTTATTTATTTGGTCCCGCCTTGGCGTTAGCTTTAAATATTCCTTTTGCGCCTATTCGTAAAATGGGGAAACTTCCGTATCAGACGCACAAAGTCTCTTATCAGTTGGAATATGGGGTCGCAACGATTGAAATGCATGTCGATGCTATAAAAACGAATCAAAGAGTATTGCTTTTTGATGATATTTTAGCTACCGGTGGAACTTGTAACGCTGCAATAAATCTCATCAATAATTTCACCCCTGAAGCTATCACAGTACTCGTTTTCATGGAGTTAAAAGCTCTAAATGGACGAGCACAGCTACAAGGTATAGAAAAATTTACAAGTTTAGCACTCATTTAGTTTTTGATATTGACAATAAATTAAATTAAAATTAAAATATTCTACTTATGAAAAACATTGATTGGAAAAACTTATCTTTCGGTTATGTAAAAACCGATTACAACGTTCGTTGTTACTACAGAAACGGAGAATGGGGGAAAATTGAAACGAGTTCCTCCGAACATATTCCTATGCACATGGCGGCAACTTGTTTGCATTATGGTCAAGAAGCTTTTGAAGGAATGAAAGCTTATCGTGGGAAAGACGGACAAGTTCGTTTATTCCGTTGGGAAGAGAATTGCAAACGGTTGGAACGTTCTGCTGAGGCTATTATGATGCAGCCCGTTCCGATGGAAATTTTTAGAGATGCTTGTTTCAAAGTGATAGCTCTAAACAAGGATTATATTCCTCCTTATGGAACCGGCGGTTCTCTCTATATTCGTCCGTTACTTATCGGTACGGGAGCGAAAGTAGGGGTAAGTCCTGCTGATGAGTATCTATTTATAATTTTTGTTACGCCCGTAGGACCTTATTTTAAAGAAGGTTTTAAGCCCGTGAAGATGCAATTGGCAAGAGATTATGACCGTGCTGCTCCACTAGGAACCGGACACGTGAAAGTGGGAGGAAATTACGCCGCGAGCTTACGTGCAGGAGTTAGAGCTCACAAAGAAGGGTATGCCGCTACGATTTTTGCAGACGCTAAAACAAAACAATATATTGACGAAGCAGGTCCCGCTAACTTTTTTGGTATTAAAAACGGTAAATATATTACCCCTGACTCTCACACGATACTTCCGTCTATTACAAATATGAGTTTACGCGAACTTGCAAAAGATGTGGGCTTAGTTGTGGAAAATAGAAATATTCCGATTGAAGAATTAGCCACTTTTGAAGAAGCCGGCGCTTGCGGAACTGCCGCAGTTATATCACCGATTGAGGTAATTCACGATAGAGAGACCGGAAAAGTTTATCAAATTTCCAAAAATGGCGAGCCAGGACCTTGGTCGCAAAAACTATATAACTACCTGACAGGCATACAGTTCGGCGAGGTTGAAGATAAATTCAATTGGTGTACGGTTGTTCCCTGTTAACATTATTTAACTTTTCAACAGCTAAAAAATAGATTAACTATCTGAATTATGCGTAATTTTGCATTCAAATTTTATTAAACAATTTTTAAATTAAAAAGAGAAAAATGAAAAAAGTATTTGCTATTCTTACAGTAGCTGCATTTGTTTTCGCAGCATGTGGTCAAAAAAAAGTAGAAACTGAAACTACCGAACCTGTACAAGAAGTAACCGAACAAACCGCACCAGCTGAAGAAGCTCCCGTTGAAGCTGATACGAATGTTGCTGAAATGCCGGTTGAATAAGAAATTTGTTTTCTTATTGCTTAAAATAAAAGGGATACCTAAATAAATAGGTATCCTTTTTTTTCTTCAGACAAATACTTAGAGAAATCAGAATGCGAAATTTTCTGAAATAGTGATTATAAAAGATGAATTTATGATTCCGTATTCACTAAATCCCTCAAAAAATCTTCTATTGTTTTAATCTTTTGGGTTAATTGTTGATTAATGAGTGCAAAATCTTTTTTACTCCGTAATTCACCTTTAACAGCCATGTAAATTTTAATTTTCGGCTCCGTTCCCGAAGGACGTATCGTAATTTTAGAATTATCTTCCGTTATAAATTGTAAAACATTGGATTTTGGCAATGAGATTTTTTGAGTTTTGTTGTTTTTCACATCATAACTACACTGAGTTAAATAGTCATGAATAGTAGTGATTTTTGAATTGGCAATGGATTTGGGAGGAGTATTTCTCAATTCCAGCATCTTATTTTGTATTGCTTCGGCACCGCTTTTTCCCTTTTTAGTTATGGAAAATAACGATTCCTTGTAAAAGCCGTACTTGACATATAGCTCTTTCAAAAGTTCAAAAGGGGTTGTATTTTGATTTTTCAAATGGGCGGTAAGTTCAGCCATAAGGCAACATGCGGACACGGCGTCTTTATCACGAACAAAATCTCCGACAAGCATTCCGTAACTCTCTTCCCCACCAATGATGAATTGCTTTTTGTTTTCATTCTCACTAATCTTTTCTGCAATGTACTTAAAACCGGTTAATACATTTTCACACTCTACCTTGAAATCTTTTGCAATTTCCAATATTATGTCTGTAGTAACAATCGTTTTAGCAATAAATTGATTGCCATTGAGCTTGTTATGGTTTTTCCACTCTTGGAGCAAATAATAGATGAGTAATGTAGCCACCATATTACCGTTTAAAAGCTCTAATTTATTTTCATCATTTCGCACGGCAACGCCCATGCGGTCGGTGTCGGGATCTGTCGCAAGTACTAAACAGCAACCTTGCTCTTCGCCTTGTTGCAACGCCATTGACATCGTCAATTTCTCTTCCGGGTTGGGCGATAAAACAGTGGGGAAATTGCCGTCTGGGGTTGCTTGCTCGTGAACAATCCGTAGGTTGTTAAAACCGAACATCTTTAATGCTTTGGGTATTAATGTAATACCGGTTCCGTGAAGAGGGGAGTAAATTATCGGTAAGTTTGCTTGTTTTAGAATAGAGTCAGGATTTAATGATAGGCTTTTAATCTTGTTTAAGTAAATTTCATCGATTTTTTCTCCTATTAATTGGATATATTCGTTGTTTCCTTCCCAATTAATTTCACTATTGGTTTTAATTTTTCGGATTTCTGTAAGAATATTTTTGTCGTGCGGTGGAACTAATTGAGCCCCGTCATTCCAAAAGACCTTGTAACCATTATATTCTTTAGGATTGTGGGAGGCGGTTACCATAATTCCGGCTTGACATTGGAGGTGACGAACAGTAAACGAAAGCTCGGGCAAGGGACGCAAATCTTCAAAAAGGTAGCAATGTATCTTATTGGCAGACAAGATTTGCGAGGCAATTTCGGAAAAATAACGACTGTTATTTCGCGAGTCGTAGGCAATTGCAATTTTTATTCTTTCTGAAGGGTAGAGTTGATGAAGGTAGTTTGCAATAGCTTGCGTAGCCGCACCGATTGTATATTTATTCATTCGGTTAGGTCCTATTCCCATAATACCACGCAATCCGCCGGTTCCGAACTCTAACTCTTTATAAAAAGCATCTGCAAATTCTTCAGGATTTTTTTCTTTTAATTGCAAAATTTGAGTCTTCACTTCTTGTGGGTAATCACCTTGTAACCACTTATTTACATTTTTTTCCAATGGGTTGTTTTGCATAGTACTGATATAAATTATGATGTAATAAAATAAAATCGGCTATAACCATGGCGGCGGTAGCTTCAATAACGGGAATCACTCTTGGGACAACAGAATAATCATTACGGTTATTGGCTTTATATATTATGCTATTTCCTTTAAAATCAATAGTTTCTTGCGGTATTTGCAAAGATGGAATGGGCTTAAAAGCAACTGTGAAATAGAGTTCGTTTCCGTTTGTTATTCCGGCTTGCACGCCCCCGTCATGATTCGATAAGAAATTAAAATTTTTATCTTGGCGGTCATTATATTCTAGTCCCGACATTTTTGAAGCTGCATATCCGTCGCCTATTTCAAATCCTTTGGCGGCATTAAGCGATAGCATAGCGGCTGCGAGTCGTGCATCGAATTTATCATGTAACGGTTCTCCTAAGCCGGCGGGTAGGTTACGAATCGTACATCCTACTTTTGCCCCGACCGTATCACCGGATTGAGTGGGTGTTCCCGTTTCTAATACAACAGTTTCAAACTCAAGATGGAGAGGACGAAGAAGGAGTTTCGCTATGGCACCGGCTACTACCCGACAAGCCGTCAGTCGTGCCGAAGCACGTCCCGCGGCGTAGTTGTCTTTACAAGCATATTTCTCTTTATATACATACGAAGCATGGGAGGGTTTGATAATAGTCGATTGTTGTGCATCAATTTTTATATCTTCATTTCGAATTATAAACCCGATTGGTGTTCCAATGGTTTTATTTTGATAAATTCCGGACAGAAATTCTACTTTGTCGGATTCTTTTCGTTGTGTAGAGTGTGAAGCGTTGGAAGGGGCACGGCGACTTAGTTCCGATTGAATGAAATCGAAATCGATAGCCACATTCGGCGGGCAACCGTCAATAATTCCGCCGATAGCTTTCCCGTGCGATTCGCCAAAATCTTGTAACGTAAACCTTTTCCCGAAAATGTTCCCCATAATTTACTTATTTCTGTGAATAATACCACCGTATTGAGCGGTTGCGGTAAGATGTATTTCGTTAATACAAACATGCTTAGGTCTTGATAGAATGTACTCTACCGTGTCGGCAACGTCTTCGGCACAGAGCGGTTCAAAACCTTCGTAAACTTGTGAAGCTCGTTGGGTGTTACCTTTAAACCGAACTATGGAAAACTCGGTTTCAGCGGCGCCGGGCGAAACTTGCGTAACTTTAATGCCATGGGGTAAAAAATCTAAACGCATTCCTTGAGAAAGTGCCCAAACAGCATGCTTTGTCGCACAATAAACATTCCCTCCCGGATAAACCTCATGACTTGAAATAGAACCGATGTTGATAATATGCCCCTCTTTTCGTGCCACCATTTGCGGAGAGATAAGCCTTGTAATATAGAGCAAGCCTTTGACATTGGTATTAATCATCTGCTCCCAATCAACAATATCACCTTCATATATCGGTTTCGTTTCCAGAGCTAAACCCGCATTGTTAATGAGCACGTCTATCGGCTGATATTCGGGAGGTATTGATTCAATAGCCTTTTTGCACGCCTCTAAGTTTTGTATATCAAAAACCAATGAAATGGCGGTAGCTTCCGTTTGTTCATTAATATATTGAGTAACTTTATCCAACTTGCTTTTTGTTCGTCCCGTAACGATTAAACGATTGCCTTTTACCGCCAATTTTTCAGCAATGGCTTTTCCAAACCCTGCCGACGCACCTGTTATTAAAATATTTTTCATAGTTTGTAAATTTATTTTACCAATCTTTTTCTTGTGGTCTCTTCTGACCTCGTTGCATCTCTTTTTCTTGTACCTTAGCCTGCGTCTTTCGTTCATTCTGTTGTAACGCATCTAACTGTCGTTTATCACTCTCTCTCTTCTCTTTATTCTGTTGCTCTTCTTGTTTATTCTGCTCTTGTTTATCTTGGTTCTGTTGTTTATCCTGATTCTGTTTGTCCTGATTTTCTTGTTTGTCTTGGTTCTGCTTGTCTTGGTTCTGCTTGTCTTGGTTTTGTTGCTTATCTTGATTCTCTTTATTTTGGTCTTGCTTATTCTGTTGTTGCTGTTGAATCAATTTTTTCTTTGCATACTCTAAATTATATTTAGTATCCATATCCGAGGGGTGTAATTTAAGAGCATTCTTATATGCATCTATACTCTCTTTATACTTTTCTTGTTTCATCAAACTATTCCCCAAATTATGATATGATTTTGCACGCAAACGTTTCGGAGATTTCTCATTTTCTGCAATTTTAGCAAAATAAGATGAGGCTTCGTCATATTTTTCTTGTCTATACAAAGCTGTTCCTAAATTATAGTTTGCTTTATCATAGTCCGGGGTTTGTGTCATGGCTTTACGATAATTTATTTCAGCTTTTGTGTACTCTTCGAGTGCTTCTTTAAATTTATTAGGGGCTTGTTGTTGGTTAATTTCTCGTTTATCTTGTTGCAGCTCCATAGCATTTTTACGTGCCTCTTCCGCCTTAAAAAATTCACGATTTCCTTTCCTAATAGCCGATAATTCTTCTTTCGTTTGTGCTTGGACAAAA
>DUOL01000104.1 GCA_012838875.1 Bacteroidales bacterium
ATGATGTAACTTTGCAAACGGAAAAGAGATGAAAAGTGAAAAATGTTGTTTTAGCTTTAGGGACAAATTTGGGAGATAAGAGAGCGAATTTGCTTACAGCGAGAGAGTTGCTGCAAAATCAGATAGGGGAGGAACTTCGAGTATCAAAAATTTACAACACGCCTTCGTGGGGATTTGATTCGTATGACTTTTTAAATCAGGTAGTTGTATATAAAACAGCATTATCACCTACTTCACTGCTGAATGAGGTAGAGAAAATTGAAAAAGCGTTAGGAAGGAGAAATAAAACTGTGAAAAAGGAGGATAATATCCCGATTTATGTAGATAGAGTTATTGATATTGATATATTATTGTATGAAAATGAGGTGATTAATACTTCGCAGCTTACAGTTCCTCATCCCAAAATTGTTGAGCGAGAGTTTGTACTTAGACCGCTTGTTGATATTTTTAAAGATGAGGTGATTGCGCCGTTTACTAAATCATTTAACTCTTTTTTGACTCAAATTTCTTGTATTACCATTTAAAATTTAAAGATTTTGAAATATAATTACATTGTTATTGAAGGGTGTATCGGAGCGGGCAAAACGACTTTGTCGGAGATGTTTGCGCAAGAATTGAATGCGGAACTGGTCTTGGAAAGATTTGCGGATAATAGTTTTTTACCGAAATTTTATAAAGACCCTTTGCATTATGCTTTCCCTTTGGAAATGACCTTTTTGACCGACCGATACCAACAGTTGAAAAATTTATTGTCAAAAAGAGACCTATTTACAGATTTAGTTATTGCTGATTATTTTATTGATAAGTGTATCATTTTTTCTAAATATAATCTGCAAAGTGACGAGTATAACCTCTATACCAAAGTGTATGATATCATTTCAACCTACCTCCCGAAGCCGGATTTGATAGTTTATTTGTATAACGATGAACAGAAATTGTTACAAAATATAGCTCAACGGGGACGGGAATATGAAAAAGAGATTTCGGCAGAGTATTTGAGAAACATTCAAGAGGGCTATATGATGCATTTTAAGCATTATAAAGAAGCCCCAATCGTGATTGTGGAAGCTCATAATTTAGATTTTGTCAAATATAGGTCGGATTATGAGAAATTAAAAAAACTGTTGAATGATGATTATGACAAGGGAATTACACGTATAATTTTTTAAAAATGTGTCGTTATTTATTTTTTGCAATTTTTTTTTCTCTCCTTAATCATTTTTTTTAGTAATTTTGCTCAATTTTAAAAATCAAATTTTGTAAATATAAATTTATACTTTTTTTATATGAAAACTCGTTTTTTATTCCGTACAATTTTAGCTATTGTAGTTCTTATTTTTGCAGTTCTTGTGTATAGAAGTATTATGAGACCTGAGCGATTTAGGGCTGTTTATGAACTGAGAAGTAAGGAAATTCAACTAAGACTTAGTGCTATTAGATCGGCTCAAACAGTCTATAAAAATGAATTTAAGGTTTTTGCGTCCGACATTGATTCATTAGTGGATTTTGTTGAAAATGGGAAAGTTGTCATTATTAAAAATATTGGAGAGATTCCTGATAAAATGACCGAAAAAGAAGCCTTTGAGAAAGGATTGTTGAGAAAAGAAGAGATTCTAATTCCGGCAAAAGATAGGATTTTAGAGTTAGATCCCACCGTTAAATTGGAAGATTTTCAGTATATTCCATTTACTGATAAGCAGAAGAAATTTGAAATTCAAGTTGGAAACCTTGAAAGTCAAACATACAAAATTATGGTTTACCGTATTGATGTTCCCTTGGATGACATTTTAGTAAATATGGAAAGAAGCGTACAACCGGAAAATGTTAATGTCTTTCAGAGATTTTATAACTACTTGCTTTATAGCGGGTTAGAAGATGAAGACCAATATAGAGTGCAATATAAACCTATATGGCTCGGTTCTTTAACGGAAGCAAGTATAACCGGAAGTTGGGAGTAGATATGTTACCCTCCAATAATAGTTTTTCTATTATCAATTTTAATGAGAAAAATGAGAAAATTGTACTCGTTAACAATTTTCCTCCATTGCTTATTCCTACGCAGTTCTATCACCGTGAATACCAAAAAGAGTATTTAGCGTTTCAATTTGACATGGAAGAAATCGGTGAGATTTTTGAAACGGAAATAGAAAACTATATCGCCCTATTTTTTCTATCAAAACAAGATTATTTATTTGTTAATCAGCAATATGAAAATGTAGAATTTCAGCACGAGCTACTCTATTACTATTTTAAAGTGAAAAATTTGGCGAATAGTAAAAAAAACTCTAATCAATTGGCGTTTATAGTTCGTGATGGGTTGGTAGATTTCTGGTTAATAAAAAATAGTGATTTACAACTGATAAATCGACTTTCTTTTACTACGGAGTTTGATATCTTATATCATGCGCTCAATATTTTGAAGCAATATAGTATTGCGGTTGAAGAAGTTTTATTAATTATGATTGATATTAACATGATTAACAAACAGATACCGAAGTTGCTTCAACAATATTTTCCCCATTTTTCAGTTCCGACTTTTTAAAATTTTTGTACCATTCTTTCTATTTTTTTAAATAGAAGATATTTTTAAAAATCTCTTTTTCTGTTTCTATTATTCGCTCATTTCCATACACACAAAAGTAGTTTTGTTCAATAATCTCGTCCAACATTGGAGCAAATTGTCGAATATCGTCCGGTGTAACGTTTAAGACAGCCTCTCGGTCGTTCTGGAGATTTTCCAACGTTCGTTCCAATAAGTGATAATAAAAAGCGGCTAATCCTTTTTGTTCTATAGTTTGAGGCGTATCTAAATAGGCTATGGTTCCAATAATAAAGCGTGTCATTTGCTGTTTGTCCGCGTCAAAATTTCGGACAAAATCGGCGGTTTTTTTAAAAATATTGAGCGTTTTTGACAAATTAGGGTCTCGAAATGAGCTAAAAAGTAACGAACCGTTTGGCGAAATCGAGCTAAAGCCGCCGTAAGCCCCGCCTTGTACGCGTATTTGATTCTTTAACCAGTCCGTACTTAAAATTTGATTCAATACGTGCATTTTGCCATTCCATTCATATCCCAATTTTCTGTAATTATAGCCGGCTACGACGTATTGCACCTTCGATGAGGTTTGAATACCCTCATTTTTGTTTGTAAATTCAAAATTCCACATTTGAAGAGCTTGTTTCCTGTCGGGAAGCGAGGAGAAAAATTCAGAAATTGCCGTTTTATAAGTAGAAAAATCATTTTTATCACAAGTTACGGCAATAAATAAATTTTCTTTAGTAAAAAGCGTTTCTATGACATTTTTTAAATTTTTAATGATAATTGGCAGTTTTTTGTCCAAATTATGCATAAAATCATTTATAAAATTGTAATAATGGATGCCCGAAGCTATTTCATCAAAAGCGCCTTCCGGACTGAAATAGGAGTGAACGCGTGTTCGAGCAATTGAATAGCCTTTAAGTATTAAGTTGTTAACTTCCGAAAAATGGTTTAGTAGCACCTCTTTTAATCTTTTTTCATCATCAAGTAGAGATTTTAAAAGAATTTCGGTTAAAAGTCGGCTCATCTGTTTACAGTTTTTACTGAGAAATTTGGAAGAGACGACAAAATAGGTTGAGAGGGCGTTTACATCTTTGTCCGACAGAAAGGACGAGGTATAGGTGGAAAAGCCCCCCGAATGATTATTTAACTCCCGTTGCAACTCCCCGTAGCTATATTTCTCCGTATTGAGCAACCCTGTTATATTGGAGAGCAGTGCGGCATAGGGAATTAATTTTTGAGGTATTACTTGCAAATTGAAAAAAAGATAAGAATAGATAATGCCATTGGTGAAATCCTCATAATGTAAAAGTTTATTTTTGCCTAATTTTTTCACTTTACACGTATGAAATGTAGCTGTTGGATTGATATCTTCCAATGATAACATCGGGATTTTTGCAATATTTTCAGGACTATTCTCTTCGTTTTGGAAAGCCAAAAGTGCTTTTGTTTCCGTTATCAACTGCTCAATCTCTTCATCACTCAAAGAGTTTTTATAACTTTCCAAACGTTCCTCCTCCAATTTTTGATTCTCTACCTCTAAGCCGGCTTTCGGCGTCATAACTATGAATGATGCGTGATTATTTCGTAGAATATAATCTTCTATCAACTTTTCAAAATAATCGGTCTCAATTTTACTTTTCACGAAATCCAAATAGGCTTCATATTCCAAGCCGACAAAGGGATTATCGGCGTAAAGCCACCCTGATTTAATTTGAGAGAAGTAGGTTATTCCTTTTTGTGCGTCGTTTCCTTCGCGAATAGAAAATTCCATTCTATTTAAAACGGCACGAAGTTCCTCTGTGTCAATCCCCTTGCGTATCTCTTTCTCTAAAGTGTTAAGAATTAATTGTTTGCAACTTTCTGCTTCAGCCGTATCGCTATTTTGCACTATAATAGTGAGCACATTTTGTTGAAAATCAGAGACAAAAGCCGAAATAGTCTGTTTATCATTAGCTTCACGAATTACTTTTTTTATCGTTGACGACTCTTGGTTAAAGACCACTTCACAAAGCACATTTAAGGCAAACGAAAGGGCGTAGTCAGCCGATTCGCCCACGACAAAATTTAAGCAAAGAAAGGTTTTTTGCTCCGTAGGCTCATTTTCGGGAATAGGGTAGAAATGTTGCTCCTCTCTCATTTTCTCAAACCCCCGTTGTAATTTTAGCGATGGTGGGGTGAACTGTTTACGGTAGCGATTCAAATATTTCTCGTCTATAAATTTAAGCTCCTTTTCCAAACTACCGTTTCCGTACAAAAAAATAAAAGCATTAGAGGGGTGATAATATTGTCGATGAAAATTGACAAACTCCGCTTGCGTTAGAGTAACAATGCTCTCCGGTAGTCCACCGGATTCTTTTCCAATAGAATTATCAGGAAATAGGCTTTTTAAATTGTAGTAGTGTAGTAAACGATAAGGATTGGAAAATGCCCCTTTCATCTCATTGTAAACCACACCATTATATCTCAATTTCTCATTTTTAGCAACCAATTCATAGTGCCACCCTTCCTGCCTCAAAATTCTCGGGTCATCAAGGAGTAGCGGATTAAAAACCGCATCTAAATAGACGTGCATAAGATTAAAAAAATCTTTTTCGTTTAAGCTGGCAACAGGATATTGTGTTAAATCGCGTGAAGTCATCGCATTAAGAAACGTATTCAATGAACCTTGCGACAAAATGTCAAACGGACTCTTAACCGGAAAATTTATAGAACCGTTTAAAACGCCATGTTCCATAATATGAGCAATCCCGTTATCAGAATCGGGCAATGTCCTGAAAGCAATTGAAAAAGTTTTATTTTCGTCATCATTGGCTATTTTAAAGAGTTTCGCACCACTCTTGACATGCTCCAAATAATAACATTCGGAATTAACTTCCGCAATATATTTCGTGTTAATTAATTGAAAACCGTGTTGTGAAAAATCGTCTTGCCTAACCATAAGTTGCTGAAAAAGAGTTTGAAATGTAAAATTATAACGTTAAAACAGTAACAAGCAAAAGTACACATTTTTTATCCAATCCCGATTTTCAACGGGCAAGTAGGAAATGTAATTATAGGAGAGAGGATTTTCAATTTTTTTATAATTTTTATTAGGGCGTGTCCCCTCGCTACGCTCGGGGTCGGCGCCCGGTTACAAGTCCGCGGGCACAAGCCGTGGGGACGCAAAGCGGCAAAAAGAGCTTCTAAAGTCGCTTTTTTGCCGCTGCGTCCCCAGCGGCTTCCGCCCTTGCGGGCTTTCCACCTAAGCGCCTCACGCAACCCCAAGCTGACAGTGAACCCCTAAATATTAACGATTTTTTTCTGTAAAAACTTAGCAGTATGCGAATTTCCATTTTTAACTAACTCTTCAGGCGTTCCTTCAAAAACAATACGCCCTCCCTTTTCGCCGCCTTCGGGACCTAAGTCAATAATCCAGTCGGCACATTTTATTAATTCGTAATTGTGCTCAATCACCACAATCGAGTTTCCTTTTTCAATCAATTTATTAAAAGAGTGGTAGAGTTTGGAAATATCGTGAAAATGAAGTCCGATAGTTGGTTCATCGAAGACGAAAAGAGTGCCCTGTGTGCTCTCTTGTTGCGAAAGATAGTAGGCTAATTTAACGCGCTGTGCTTCGCCGCCGGATAGGGTAGAGGAGGATTGTCCCATTTTTAAATAGCCAAGCCCGACCTCTTGTAACGGTAAAAGTTTAGCAATGATACTTTCAGTCAACTTGCTCTGTTTCGGATATGCTTGAAAGAAATCAATAGCCTGATTAATCGTCATATTGAGCAGGTCGGTAATAGTGTAGCCTTCAACCTTAATGTCAAGTGCTTCGTCTTTAAAACGTTTGCCTTGGCATTCATCGCAGACAAGCTCTACGTCAGCCATGAATTGCATGCTAATATGCACGATTCCTTCTCCTTCGCACGTTTCGCACCGCCCGCCGGGAACGTTAAAAGAGAAAAATCCGGACTTGTAATTGCGTTGTTTTGCCAAAGGCTGCGAAGCGAAAAAATCGCGTATATCAGTAAATGCTTTGACGTAGGTAACCGGATTAGAACGCGAAGAACGCCCGATAGGATTTTGGTCAACCATGACCACCTCTTTTATTTTTGAAAAATCAGCGTCTATTTTAGTGAATTTACCCGGTTTTTCACTCTTTTCATCTAAAATAGTTTGGAGTGCGGGAACCATGATATTTGTTATTAAGCTACTCTTTCCCGAACCGCTAACCCCCGTTACAACAACCAAAACTTCTAAAGGAATTTTTACATCAATACTTTTTAAATTGTTCTCCTTAGCACCAATAATTTCTATATAATTTCTCCATTTTCTTCGACGTGTCGGCGTTGGAATTGTAAGATTATCAATGTCTTGTGGATCTTGAAGACCTCGAAGATAGGCGGCGGTCAAACTCTCTTTTTCTTTTAATAAATTTTCAAAAGTTCCTTGAAAAACAACTTCTCCCCCTAAGCGTCCCGCCTTAGGACCAATGTCAATAATGTAGTCGGCATGTTGTATAATCTCTTCATCATGTTCAACCACGACAACCGTATTGCCGATATCGCGAAGACGTTTTAAGACTTTTATTAAATTTTCGGTATCGCGGGCATGTAGCCCGATACTCGGTTCATCAAGAATGTATAACGCTCCGACTAAGCCGTTCCCTAACGATGTCGCTAAATTAATGCGTTGTGATTCACCACCCGATAAGCTGCG
Source organism: Bacteroidales bacterium (assembly GCA_012838875.1). Lineage (GTDB taxonomy): Bacteria > Bacteroidota > Bacteroidia > Bacteroidales > WCHB1-69 > DUOL01. The sequence continues at coordinate 7,241 of DUOL01000104.1, forward strand.
GCTGAGCCGATTGAGGGTTAGGTAGCCTAAGCCCACATCTTGTAAAAATTTTAGACGATATTGAAGCTCGTGAATGATTTCTTCTGCAATATGTTTTTCTTGTTCATTAGCATATTTAAACGTTGTGAAAAAAGAATAGAGTTCATCTATCGGCATCAAGAGAATGTCTCGAACGGATTTGCCTTTTACTTTTACATAATTGGCATCTTTTCGAAGTTTTGTACCTAAACAATCGGGGCATAAAGTTCGTCCTCGGTATCTTGCTAAGATCACTCTATATTGTATTTTGTATGAGCTACTTTCTACAAATTTGAAAAATTGTTTAACCCCTTCAACTCCATCTTCTTCTCTTCCATTCCATAAAATATCAAACTCTTCTTCCGACAAATTCTCAATAGCACGGTGAGGGGGGAATCCAATTTTTGTTGCTTTTCTAATAAAATAATTCTTCCACTCTGACAATTTTTGACCCCGCCAGCAGGCTACCGCACCTTCAAAAACGGACAGCGTTTTATTAGGAATTACTAAATCGGGGTCAATTCCGTCAATTAACCCCAAGCCGCCGCAGGTAGGACACGCACCGTACGGATTATTAAAACTGAATAGATTCACCGAGGGTTTTTCAAATTGCATGCCGTCAAGTTCAAATAGATGGCTGAAACGGTATTGTTTAACCGTTTCGTCCTCTATCTGTATCGTACATTTGCCCTTTCCTTCATAAAATGCCGATTCAATTGAATCGGACAAACGAGTTTGCTGTTCTAAAATAGAACTTCGTTTAAATCTATCTACAAGAATAGCAATAGAATTTATTGAAATTTTTTTCTCAGTTTGGAGTAACCGGTCAATTTCTACTATCTCTTTTTTGAAAACGACACGATTATATCCTTGTTTTTTAAAGACTTCCAATTGTTCTCTCACTGTTCTTCCCGATACAACATGAAACGGTGCTAAAACCAAGATTTTTGCACTGTCGGCTTGTGATAAGATAAATTGAATAACGTCTGCGGTACTTTCTCTTTTAACCTCTTTGCCGCTTATAGGGGAAAAGGTTTTGCCGATACGAGCAAAAAGCAATTTTACATATTCATAAATTTCTGTTGTTGTACCGACCGTTGAGCGTGGGTTACGTGAAATCACGCGTTGTTCTATCGCTATTGCGGGAGGAATTCGTTTAATACTTTCTACTTCCGGCTTGGAAATTTTTCCCATAAATTGCCGAGCGTAAGAGCTTAAACTCTCCACGTATCTGCGTTGTCCTTCAGCATATAAAGTATCAAAAGCTAAAGATGATTTACCGGAGCCTGAAACTCCGGTAATGACCACTAATTGATTGCGTGGAATATCTACATCTATAGCTTTTAGATTATTAACTTTCGCCCCGCGAATTGAAATAAAATCTTCATTCATTGCCCACTTCTACTACTTTCAGCTTAGTTATATTTTATCGAATAAGAGTCAATGAGCTGTGATATTCAGTAACTTTTACATAACTTTCATACTTAAAGGTGAAGAAGTAGACACCATCGGATAATTTTTCAGGATTAAATCCTTCATCAGCATTATAAACCACATTATTTTTCATATATGTAGTGTAATTTTTCTTTTCATACACTTTCTTTCCCCAACGGTCGTACACGGAGAAAACATTAGGGAAATTAGGATTTAAGTTTTTCACAATGAAAACGTCATTATGTCCATCTCCGTTAGGGGTCAGTACGTTAGGAAATTCTAGAGGTGCTTCCACGTTGACTATGTATGTTATAGAGCTTGTACAATTGTTTTCGCTCGTAACAGTAAGAGTAACTTCATAATCGCCCCAAATTTCGTAAGGGTGTGGCTCGGGCGTATGAGCAGTACTATTTCCGTTATCCCCAAAATCCCATTGCCAAGTAAGCTGGTCATTAGGGTCAAAGTGAGAAGTGTTAATAAATTCTACGGGAGTGCCCTCTGTGGTTGCAGCTATTACGGTTGGTTCGTCAGGAACGGGAGCAACTAAACCGTTAGAGTAATTAACTGTGAAGTTTGCGTCCGGTTGAGGGAAAACTTCAATATAATTTACGAAAGTCGTGTCATGCCAGCAACCATCTTCGCTAATAACATATAAAGTAACCGTGTATATGCCTGACTCTGTGAGTGTTATTGTCGGATTGCGTTGAGTGGAAGTTTGAACCGTGTCATTATGTGCGTTTAAGATAATCCACAGATAATTATAAGTAAGCGATGGAGTGGATAAGTCTGTCAAGGTAAAGGTTAATGGTTGACAGCCCTCCGTCTTATTGGAAGTAAAATTGGCCACAGGTTGTGGAAGATACTCAACAACTACCGTGTCGTAGCCGACACAACTTAAAGTTCCCTGATTGTTGGTGGTTGTTACGGTAATATCGTAAGTACCTGCTGTATTAACGACAATTGTATTTGAGGTTGCTCCTGTATTCCAAAGGTAGCTAGTATTGTTTGCTGTGTAATTAGGATTTAATGTAGTTGATGAACCGCCACAAATTCCGATATCGTCCCCCAAATTAGGTGTAGGAAGTTGTACGACAGTAAGTGTAAAAGTACTGTCGTAAACACATCCGTAATTATCAATAACAGTAAATGTATAGTTATAGTTTCCGGCAACGGAAGCATCGATATGAGCGGTGTAATCGTCATCGGGAATAATATTGTCTCCAGTCCATTGAACTTGGTCAACGGTAATGGTATAATCCCAGGGTTGTGGCATCAATGAGGGGTCAAGATTTAATGACCATTCCCAAATCCAACCGTCGTCAACACCCCATTGGTCACAAACTTGAAAACTCCATGCCCCGTTAAGAGGGCACCCGATTAAACCGGTAAAAGAGTTGACAGGTCTATAATAATTTGTTCCTAATATGCGATTGGTAGAGTCAATAGCGCGGTGTTGACTTGTTGGTACGGTATTGCCTTCATATAGATATCCGTTACCGGGACCGTAGGAAAATCCTTGTGTTGTATTTTCGGAAAAACAGTAGTTCCAACCGACACCGCAATTCGCAGGATCACCGAAGCAGACCTGTGTTCCGCTATCGTAGTCATTGGCATCTCCTAAGAAATTTCCTCCTCCATTTTGTGATTCCATACGAACAGACTGCCCATTTGGACAGATTAAATCAATGGTAATATCTCCTAAGTAAGTATGTTCCATTGTGAAGCAGACGGAGATAAGGTCGTTAGGTGAGGTTA
>DUOL01000105.1 GCA_012838875.1 Bacteroidales bacterium
GAAATCTTCTATACGTAATTTTTATTCTTGTAATTTTAGGGACTTTTTCTTGTATGAATAAATCAACCCGTTTGCGAGAGAAATATCCCAAAGTTTGGGCACACCGCGTTAACGATTTAGATGAGGTCGTGAAAAAAGTGAGGGAATTTAAAGGTGTAGAAGTGGATTTATATTTTTCCGAATATGATAATTGTTTTTATGTTGCTCATGATGCAGAAGATACGATAAAAAAAGTCTCTTTTTCAACTTGGTTATCTCAACTGTCGCGAAGAAAGAGAAAAAATACTTATTATTGGTTAGATATAAAAAATTTATCAATTGATAATGTCGCCTCTTCCTGTGAAAAATTACACGAACTTGAAGAGAAATATGAAATCAAAGACCTATTTTGGGTAGAATCATATGTTATTGATGCGCTTGAAATAGTTAAAAAGGACAGTTTTAAAATTCTTTTATGGGTTGATAATTTAGCGTGGAATCCGGAAATGGACGAAGCAACTTGGTATGAAATTACCAAAGAGAGGGTTGAACGACTGAACCCGGACGGGTTGAGTTGTGAATTTAGCATGTATCCGCTACTTACAGATTCTTTCCCGGAGGAAAATATCTTTTTTTGGCATACCCCCGCAGATTTTACTCCAAAAAATGTGGCTTATACTCAAAAGCTGTGCAGAGAAAATGCAGTCAAAGCCGTATTAGTTGATTATGATAATCTTATAAAATATTAATAATGAAGATAATAACAAGGCTATTTTTTTTCTTCTATACTCTCCTAATCGTATGCTCATCTTGTCAGAAAGTTACCTTTACTCCTATGACAAATTTCCCCGAAGGTGATACTGTTTATTTAGACATGGATTTACAAAATGCTGTTACTGAGGGGATTATTATTCCTACGGAGCGGCAAGTGAAAACGGGAATGTTTAACTTTACATTTCATTTTGTGGGAGACGCAGAGAAGAGATATTTTTACAAAATTTATTATCAAAATGAAAGTTATAAATTTGATGAATCGGACTCCTTAGCCTCTGAAAATTTTTATGGTAGCTGGGAAGAGGTTAATATTGGATTTAAGCCGATAGTCGAAATGGGAGATATTACAGATTCTTTCCGTATAGTTGGAAACCCGCGTGATGAGAAAATTTACTACGGTGCCGACATTTCTCAAAATGTTTTTAATCAAGAGAATATTGAGAAGATTGTTGAAGAGATTAAAAATACGCCGTCTTGGTATAAATATATAGAGAAGAAAGCAGAAGATAGACAAATTTCTATTGAGAAGTTAATGTATCTCGATGCTACTTGGATTTTAAAAGAGAGAACCAACGAAGGTCATTTCCCGAACCGTTGGAAACGAAATCCTCGCACAGGCGTTTACTCTTTCATGTTGGTTGTTTGTGAAGAAGAGGCTTTGAAAACAATACCCGACTATATACAGTATATTGGCTTAACTTCTCCCGACTCTGAATTTGTAAATCCTTATTCTTGGTTTTCTAAACAGAAAAAACGTGGAATTTATGTGGTTAAAAGTCCGCGTGTATTGAAAACAAGAGCTGTTTTAACACCACAACAAGGTGTTTTTGTTGATGAGTTAACCTTACCTTCCAATGATTATAATATTGAGTGCAGCGAAGGGTGCGGGAATAGCGACTCTCTGTATAAATATGCGCTTTTTAAACAATTTTTCAGCTCTATCAGCAAACAATATACACTCCGAAATATTCCTCTCGTTCGCGATGTCGTAAGTGATAGCAATTACTACACTTTAGAAGAATATTTTCATAATGCTACTCTTTTTGATTCAACACAATTAAGATATGACTATCCGGTTATCTCTAATTCTCCTTGCAAAACAGTTAATCTATCTCCTGATAAACAATATATTAATATTATCAATCCGGGGAATAAAGACCTTTCTGTTCCTCAAAAAGAGTCCACGGGAGTTCAAAGTAGGGTAGGATTTACCTACGGAAAATTTAGAGGAAAAATTAAATTCCCCGTTATGTTAAATCAAGAAAATGTCTGGAATGGCTTAACGTATGCCTTTTGGTTGATTTATCAAGACCACCACGATTGGAACAACCGAAGAGTGTCAAAACAAGGTTATATTGACAAAGGGGACGATTCAGAAAATCCGTATTACCATCCTACACGCTACTATTCGGAAATTGATATTGAAATTGTGAAAGCGGCACCCTATTGGCCCGACATATACTATTGGGAAAAAGAGAACCCAAAGCCGATAAAAAGAGATGAAATGAAAAATAATGAGGTCGTATTTGCCTGTACAAATTGGGATTTAGCATGTAAAGACCCGAAAAATTTTAAAGCCGGGATTAATAGAATCCCATATAAAAATGAGGTCTTTCAAGCAATACGATGGTACGATTTGTATAAAGCTTTGACAATTAAAACAGCAATTTCTAATGATATCTTCAAAGAAGAGTTCTATTATTATGAAATTGAGTGGAAACCGAACGAAATTATTTGGAGAATAGGAAGTAACCCTAAAAATATGAAAGTAGTCGGTTATGTTAATAGTCAATATTCCTCAATCCCTAACAATCAGATGCTCTGTATTATCACCCAAGAGTATCACTATTCCGAGTGGTGGCCCCCCATAGTTTTTGAACAAGGATTAATACCGTACAATCAGAATGATATTAAAGGTCGTGTGTATGAAATAGTTATCGAATAGTATGACAAAAAGAAACTTTAACTTCCTTACAAATCTTAAAAATACACTGAATCAGTACCTTACTTTTAGTTTCTGGTTGCTTGTTGCTGCGATATTAATTCGACTATTCGAAGCTATAATTCTTACCTATACAACGGGCGTGCCATTTGGGTCAAATCTTTTATACAATTGCAAAGGTCTATTTTTTGATATGGTCTATTTTGCTCGCTGTAGCTTAATTCTTTATCCTATTTTCTTTCTCCTTTCGCTCATCTCTTCAAAATTAGCTTTATGGACTTTTAGAATTTTATTTACCGTTATTTTACTTATTTCACTTTCAGCAATTATTTATTACTCTATTGCCGGAATTTTGTTAGATAGTATTATCTTCTCCTATTCGGTTAAAGAGTTACTATTTACTATATCTTCTTCACAGCAAGCACCTTGGTGGGCGTATCTTTCCATGCTGGCAATTCTTTTATTTTTTCTTTTCATTTCCAATCGCCAAATCGGATTTTTAAAATATTGGTGCTGGTTTTGTGCTATTTTCTTTATATCCTCTCTCTTCGTTGGTAAAATTACTGCCAAACAATTTGAAAATAATCGTGATTTTTATACGGCGAACAATAAAGTCGTTTATCTGTGTCAAAGTATTCGCGAAGGAGTGAAATTTACCAAATTTACTCCACAGCAAATGGAAGAAAAAACAGCGGTCTTTCAATCATATTTCCCTGAGTATCAATTTGTCGACAGCCGTTACCCGTTCTTATATTTCAATAATGCAGAAGATAATTTAACTCCCTTTTTTAATTTTTCTCCTGAAAAACCTAATTTGGTTTTTATTATTGTCGAGGGGTTAGGACGTGAGTTTAGTGGCGAATTTAGTAAATATCCGTCTGCTACGCCATTCCTGGATTCTTTAGCCAAAACAGGCTTGTCGTGGCAAAATTGTTTATCCACAGCACAACGTACTTTTGCTGTAATGCCGGCGATCTTCGGGGCATTACCCTTCGGGAAAAACGGTTTTATGAGTTATAAAAATAACCTTCCCGAATTTAATTCGCTAATTAAAATCTTGATAGATAATGGCTATAAGACATCGTTTTTCTACGGCGGGTGGCTCTATTTCGATGATATGTATTATTTCCTAAATAATAATCATATCAAACATTTTCTTGACGAAAATAGACTCCTAAATATAAATGAACGAAATCAATGGGGAGTCTACGACCATCAAATGTTTAAGGAAGCAATTAACCAACTTCAGTCTGACACTTCGCAGCCACGACTTGATATCTATCTTACCGTTACGACGCACGACCCGTTTGAGTATCCCAATGCTGATAAATTGACGCAATATTACAAAAACGAACTCAAAAAAAACGGAAAATTAAAAGAAATTCCTCCAAAGCATGTTAAAAATTACGCATCATTTCTCTACTTAGATAATAGCATACGACAGCTTATACAAGATTATCAAAAACGGTCGGATTTTGATAATACCATTTTTATCATAACGGGCGACCACCATTTTAATATGCAGGCTGAGGAGTTAGCCATCTATCACGTTCCTTTTATAATCTGGTCGCCCTTGTTGAAGCAGTCAAAACAGTTTCCCGCTCTTGCGTCACATCGCGATATTACCCCCGCTATGTTGGCTTTGTTGTCTACCAATTTTAAAATCTCTTCACCCGAAAAAGTGGCATGGATTAACCGAGGATTGGATACCTCTTCCGCCTTTAGAGCTACAACTTTTATTCCAATGATGGATTTGGGTAGAAATTTATCTCATTTGGTCTATAAAAATTATTTTATTACTAAAAACGAAGTCAAACAATTTGAATATAAAGAAAATGTTTTATCATTAAAAAAGAGTGATAAAGAAGAGGTATTTACACTTTTTGATGCTTATAAAATTTTAGATTTACATGTAGCTGAAAATGACGCAATTATAGAAAATAGAGTGGCTTCCGGAGAGAGTTTTTCAACAACCATTCTTGATATAAGTAGTAGTAAAAATATGATTGACTATTTACAGCCAAAAATTGATGAGCCTTTTGCAACTTTTCAAGGTGAGAAAAATGCGATTTTCTTTAAAAATTATCTCTATCCTCTGAATATCTTGACATTAGAATTGGAAAATAAACAGACCGCTCTATTAGCTCAATACGAGTTTAAAATATTTATCCCTCGTCTGACAAATAAAGATGAAAATGCAGCAATTCAATTAGTTACAGTTATGAAACGTAGCAACGGCGAACAATATTATTGGAGTAATGAGGAGTTGAATACGGTGTGGTACGGGCAATACGATAAATGGGCGACTTTTACCTTTAAAGAACTCTTTAAAAAGAAAAATTACAATTACCAAGACGGCGATATTTTATCCATTTATCTCTATAATCCATCGCAACGTCCATTCTATTTTTCCAATTTAAAACTAAAAGTTGAGGAGTTGAATTAAGATTACTTAGTAATTTTTATTTTTTATTAGGGCGTGCCCCCTCGCTTCGCTCGGGGTCGGTCTTCGCCTGCAAGTCCGCGGGCACAAGCCGTGGGGACGCAAGGCGGCAAAAAGAGCTTACAAGCTCGCTTTTTTACCGCCGCGTCCCCAGCGGCTTCCGCCCTTGCGGGCTTTCCGGCTGCGCCCTCACGCAGCTAAATTTTCTTCAATGCTATTCACCCATATAAATCTCTATCAATCCTTCGGGGGCTTGAACGTATATAATTTTGTTTTCTCTATCAATCGTATCTAAAAACTCGTCTACGGCAGGTATCAATATTTCAATTCCGTTGTTATCAATCTGCATAACCGATTGTTGGTGCATCTCTATAAAATCCGTACATACTCCAATAGCTCCTTTTACTTTATCAATAACCTGAAAACCAATAACTTCGTGAAAGTAAAAACGATTTCCGGTTAATGGTGGAAGCGTTGAAATAGGAAGATAGAGTGCACTCTTTATTAAATCACTTGCTTCTTCATAATCCACATCTTTGAATTTAAACACAGCCAAATTTCCGCCACGATAGCTGATTTTTTCAATGGGATAGGGGACAAAATCGCCGTCTATATCCAGAAAAACCGCCTCTAATTTTGTGTATTTTTCCGGTTCGTCCGTATCTAAATAGACAAATAGTTCTCCTTTAATTCCGAAATGTTTGGTTATAACACCCAAATAGTAATATTCTTTATGCATAAGAAATAGTTTTTCAAATATTGATTATTGGTTAAATTTATCAAGTAAGTCGGGGCGGCGTTGCTTGGTTCGTTCAATCTGTTGTTTTAACGACCACTCCTCAATTAGCTTACTATTGCCCGATAAAAGAACTTCCGGCACTTTATGTCCTTGATAATTAGCAGGTCTCGTATAGACGGGCGGGGAGAGCAAGCCGTCTTGAAAAGAGTCGGATAGGGCAGATGTTTCATCGTTCAATACCCCCGGAATGATGCGTGCGATGGCATCTACCAATACCATAGCGGGCAACTCTCCACCCGATAAAACAAAATCTCCGATTGAAATTTCTTCCGTTACAAATAGCTCCCTTACTCGCTCGTCAACCCCCTTATAGTGTCCGCATAAAATTATAATGTTTTCATACATTGAGAGCCGATTCGCCGTTTGTTGCGTAAATGTCGTGCCGTCAGGAGTCATGAAAATGACGGCATCATATTTCCTTTCTTTTTTCAATTTGCTAATACACAAATCGATAGGCTCTATGAGCATTACCATTCCTGCCTGTCCGCCAAAAGGATAATCGTCCACCCGTTTATGCTTATCTAAAGAGTAATCACGAATGTTATGGATACGAAGAGTGATTTTTTCTCTCTCTTTGGCTCTTTTTATGATTGAATGAGAAAAAACATTCTCAAACATTTCAGGAAATAGGGTTAGTATATCAATTCTCACGTCTTATATTTTTTGAATAATTGTCAATCCGTCTCGAAAGGGTAACATTAAATTTTTCACTCTTTGGTCTGCCTGAACAAAATCGTTAAATTTCATAATAATTTCTGTATCTTCATCTTTCTTTGCCGTTTCATTTATCACTTTTCCACTCCACAAGACATTATCAACCAATATGATTCCATTCTTAGCTACGTTGGGCAATATTAACTCGTAAAAATTAAAAATGTCTTTTTTATTGGCATCAATAAATACTAAATTCCACTCTTTTTTCAGATTTGGAATAATGGAAAGAGCATCTCCGATATGAAGAGCAATTTGATTTTTATAAGGTGATTGATTAATGTATCTTTCAATGGTCTCTTTTAACTCCTCATTAATTTCAATTGTATCCAGCGTGCCGTTTACCGGTAACCCTTCGGCTAAACATAATGTCGCATAACCGGTATAGGTGCCGACTTCCAGAATATGGCGAGGTTTTATCAATGTGGATAAAAACGATAATAAGGCTCCTTGTAAATGCCCTGATAGCATACGCGGAGAAACAACTCTGAGATGTGTTTCGCGATTGATTCGATATAGAAGAGCCGTTTCGGGAGTTGTATGTTCTTCGCAATAAGTAACTATTTCCGGGTCAATTAAATTGCACATGTTTAATATTGATTTTTAGGACTACAAAGGTAATATAAAAACCATAATCCTGTATTGCCTTTCTAATGTTGCTTTTTTTTCTATCTTTGTCGCAAGAAAAAAATATGAAACTTTTTATTGTTTTATCACGTTTTCCATACCCTCTCGATAAAGGAGATAAACTACGAGCATACCATCAAATTCGTATATTATCGCAATATCATGATATTTATTTGGCGGCTTTAACGCATCAATCCGTTTCTTCGGAATCGTTAGCGGAGTTAGAGAAATATTGCAAAGAGATTCGAATTTTTAAATTAAACTTTTTAACCGTTTTTTGGAATATAATTCTCTTTTTTTTTCGAGGTTTGCCCTTGCAATGCGGGTATTTTTATAGTAAACGGATTCATAAAAAAGTATTACGATTTTTCAATGAAGTTAAGCCGGAACATCTTTACTCTCAATTAATTAGAACAGGAGAATATACGAAGCGTTTGCCTATCAAGAAAACGCTTGATTTTCAAGATGTTTTCTCTAAGGGAATGTATAGACGATACAAAATAGCTCCTTTCTTCTTAAAACCGATTTTTCTTATGGAGTATAAGAGGTTGTTGCGGTATGAAAACAGATTATTCGATTTCTATGATAATAAGACGATTATCACGGCGGTGGATAGAGATTTAATCCCCCACATCCATAGTAAATCCATTCATATTATAGCTAATGGCGTTGATTTTGAATCCTATTCGTACAACAATCAAACGAAGAATTTCGACCTTATATTCACGGGAAATATGAGTTATGCACCGAATGTTGATGCGGCGGAATTTATTGTACGACATATTTTCCCTGCTCTACGTGAAACATTTCCTACCTTACAATTAGTTCTGTGTGGTTCGACTCCCTCATCACGGGTGCAAGCACTTAAAAAAGAGGGAGTTACTGTAACAGGCTGGGTCGACACTATTGCGGATTACTATGCACAATCTAAAGTTTTCGTAGCTCCGATGCAGATTGGGACAGGACTGCAAAATAAGTTGCTGGAAGCTATGGCAATGAAAATTCCTTGCGTTACTTCACAATTAGCAGGCAAACCCTTGGAGGGGATAGAAAATGGGAAGGAGATTATTATTTGTAGTTCCTTAACAGGATATATTGATGCCATCTCTCTTTTATTGACAAATGAGGAGAAATATAATGAACTAGCCGAAAACGGTTATCGTTTTGTAAAAGAGAATTATAACTGGGAAGCAACAACAAAACAGTTGATGAAAATAATGGAATCTTAATTCCCAATTTTTTCTTTTAATTTCCACTTTCTATTCATTGACTAAAATGCTTTGTGTGAGCAAGTTGGCTGCGTGAGGCGCTTAGGTGGAAAGCCCGCAAGGGCGGAAGCCGCTGGGGACGCGGCGGCAAAAAAGCGAGCTTGTAAGCTCTTTTTGCCGCCTTGCGACCCCACGGCTTGTGCCC